>DASPFV010000145.1:0-8458 GCA_035620975.1 Vicinamibacterales bacterium | reverse complement strand
GCATTGACGTACTGAGCGCCTCAGTACGTCAATGCAAGACCTGACCCCGCCAAGCTGCAGTCGCCGTCGAGGTGCCGCCACACGCGTCGGATCGCCGGCCATCGGCGGCGTTGAATCGGGGCGCAATCGCGCCGCGCGGCGCTTGACGCTCTCCCCGGTTCGTCGGTAGAATCGCCGCCTCAATCGACGGAATGTGTCGGCCGTTCCCCTGCGACGACTTCTCTGGGAGCGTGTGGATGTCGCCTCACCGTTCCATCGCGGACTCGCGGCCTGGGCAAATGTCCTCCGGCGCCGCGGAGTCCTAGCCATTGGGCCACATCTCTCCCCCTGCTGGAACCAGATCCCATTGCGGCCGCCACCACGGGCAACCCCGGCCCGGGCTGCACGATCTTCCAGCGACGCGCCTCCGGCCCAGGGACGGGATCCTGAGCTCCCTGGACGGGCTCCCCGTCGAGGTCGAGCGGAACGGAACTGATATCCGCCTGCGCCACGGCGACACAGCCGGACCGGTGAGCCCTCGTCGGCAACGTGCGAGAGTCCGACCGCAAGCGACCGGATGGCGCCAGCGGCGCGCCGGCGGGCATCGAGCGACGGAGGCCTCGTGATCAAGCGCAGAGTGCTGGTCCTTCTCGGGCCCGTCCTCGGCATCGTGATGTTCGCCGGAGCCGTGCAGATGGCTTGGGGCCTGGCAGGCCGCGAGTACCAGGAGCCTTCCGCCCCTTCGGCCGCCGGGGCCGCAGCGCCCCAGGCGGAAGGACAGCCCGCGACCAGCGCCGAAGCAGGCAGTCAGGACCGGACGAAGCCCTACGAGGAGGCCGAGTACCGGACCTTCCCCGTCGTCGGGAGCCGCGTGGCCATCTGGGCCGTCGCCCAGCTCCACCTCCTGTTTGCGGCCTTCGTCCTGGCCGTCCCGATCTTCGCGTTCATCGTCGAGGCGATCGGCTACAAGACCGGCGACCTGCGGTACGACCGGCTCGCGTACGAGTTCACGAAGCTCCTCTCCGTTTCGTTCTCGCTGACCGCGACCTTCGGCGCGTTCCTCACGTTCATGCTCATCATCCTGTATCCGAAGTTCACGAACTACCTGATGAGCGTGTTCTCCCCCACCTTCCTCCCGTACGTGCTGCTCTTCTTCTTCGAGGCCTTCTTCCTCTACACCTACTACTACGGCTGGGGGAAGTTCCATCCGCTCGTGCATCTCGGCCTCGGCCTCGGTCTCAACATCGTGGGCACGGCGATCATGTTCATCGCCAACGCGTGGCTCACGTTCATGATGTCGCCGAGCGGCATCTCGGACTCGGGGGCGGTCCTCTCCGTCCGGGACGCGGTCTACAACTACACCTGGATGCCGATCAACGTCCATCGGGTCATCGCGAACGTCGCGTTCGGCGGATCGGTCGCCGCCGCCTATGCGGCGTTCAAGTTCCTGCAGGCGAAGACCGACGAGGAGCGGGCCCACTACGACTGGATGGGCTACATCGGCAACTTCGTCGCGATCAGCGCCTTCCTCCCGCTCCCGTTCGCCGGCTACTGGCTCGCCAAGGAGATCTACGCGTTCTCGCAGACGCTCGGGCTGACGATGATGGGAGGAGCATTCTCGTGGCTCTTCATCATCCAGGCCGTCCTGATCGGGAACCTCTTCCTCGCTGCCAACTATTACCTGTGGCTCGGGATGGGTCGGGTCGAGGGGGTTCAGCCGCTTCAGAGGTTCATCAAGTACCTGCTCGCGGGCATCGCGATCTGCTTCATGGTCTGGGCGACGCCGCGATCGATTATCGCGACCGTCTCCGAGATCCGGGCGATGGGAGGGTCGTCACACCCCATTCTGGGCTACCTCGGCGTCATGTCCGCCAAGAACACCGCGGTGAACATCCTGATCCTCACGACCTTCATGAGCTTCCTCCTCTACCGGCGGACGGGGAAGGTGGCATCGGTGTCGTGGGCCAGGAAGGGTCATGCGGCGCAGCTCATCATCTTCGCGGCGACCGCGTTGTACGTCATCTTCCTCGGCGTCTATGGGTACTTCGTCGAAGCGACCGTCCGGATCGGGCTCTCCGTGCCGCAGGTCCTCTCGGTCCTCTTCGCCATGGTGGCGATCACCGCCATCGACATCTTCCTCTTCCGCCGTGCGCACAAGACCGGCGAGGTGCGCTGGGGGAGGATCCCGGCGATCTCGCAGTACGTCCTCATTTTCATCGCCGTCACCTTCACCTGGCTGATGGGGCTGATGGGCTACGTCCGTTCCGGGCTCCGGCAGCACTGGCACGTCTACGGGGTCATCCGCGACAACTCGGCGGACGCCTTCACGCCCACCCTCGGCTTCGCGACGCAGGTCGTCTCGGTGACCGTGCTGTTGTTCTTCGTCCTGATCGGCGTGGTGTTCTGGATCACGAGCCTGCACGACCGTCCCGACCGTCGGGAGCTCGTGCCATCGCCGCAGCCGCACGGCGTCGACCTGGCGCTCGGTGGCGCCGTACGCCATCAGCCGGGTGCCGCAGCGGGCATGGAGGGCGCACCCGCGCAGGGGGGGACCAGCGCGTCATGAGAATCCCGCTCATGATCCGGATCGGCGGGCTGGTCCTCGCGACGACGGCCTTCTATACCTATGTCGGCCAGATGGTGCCGCAGAAGGAAGTGCTGCCTCCTCAGGAGGTCGCGCTCGGAAGCGAGATGACGACCGCCGACATGGTCAAGGTCGGCCGCGAGATCATGGAGGGCAAGGGCATCTGCCTGACCTGCCACACGATCGGAAAGACCGGCGCGCTCCGGTTCCCCGACCTCGCCGGCATCGGTGAAGCGGCGAAAACGCGGGTCGCCGGCCTGAGCGACGTCGAGTACCTGGCCCAGTCGATGTACGAGCCGACCGCGTTCGTCGTGCCCGGCTTTCCCCCGGCGATGCCGCCTGTCCACGAGCCTCCGATCGGCCTCACCGACCAGGAGATCCTCTGCGTGATCGCGGCCCTCCAGACCCTGGGCGGAACGCCGACGGTCACGATGAAGACGACTCACCACTACTACGACGGCACCGCGGCACCGGCCGGGGGGCAGCCTCCGACGGCTCCCGCGAAGGGCACGCACCTGCGACCTGCCGTCGAGTTCCGGGACGCAGTCGCATTCGCTCGCGCCGGGGACCAGCGGACGTTGGGGAATCTCGGCGCGGCCAGGAGCCTGCGCTTCGCCGTCGCCCATCAGGCGGCGGAACCCCGACCAGTTGGAGCGGTCGCACGATGAAGATTCCCGTCGTCCTTGCCGTGGCCGTTGTCTTCGGAATCCTGCGCTTCCGGCGGGCCAATCTGCTGATCTGGGCCTTCGCCTGGTGGGCAGGGATCTACGTCCTCCTCCGTTTCGGATTCACGGCCCCGATCCCCGACTCCGTCGTGTCGCTCTACATGGGCATCGTCACGATTGCGATCCTGGCGTACGTGTCGTCCAGCGAGGAGCGGCGCGAGGAAGTGTCGCAGCCGCTCGTCCGGTTCATGACGGAGAAGCGCTACACTCCGCTCCTCGCCGCGGCGGTCGTCGCCGTGCCGGCCCTGGCGGCTGCGAACGTCTACCTGCAGATGAACGTCCCGATCCAGCCCCCGTTCTTCGCGCGGTCGGTCCATCCCGCGTCCCCGGCCGAAATCACGGTCCATGACAGGAAGATCGCGCTGGACGCCGGCGACAACCCCTTCCGGCAGCTTGAGACGTCGAATCCGGAGGAGTTCCGCAAGCACGTGGAGAACGGGCGCCGCGTCTACTATCGGAACTGTTTCTTCTGCCACGGTGATGACCTGACCGGCAGCGGCATGTTCGTTCACGGGCTGGACCCGATTCCGACGAACTTCGCCGCCTCGGGCACGATCGAGGGATTGCGAGAGACGTTTCTCTTCTGGCGGATTGCCAAGGGAGGGCCCGGGCTTCCCGAGGAGGGAGGCCCCTGGGACTCGGCGATGCCCGCGTGGGAGAAATTCCTGACCGAAGACGAGATGTGGGACGCAATCCTGTTCCTCTACGATTTCACGGCCCGGAGGCCTCGCGCCAGGGAGGAGGTGCACACGCAATGACCTCCCGGCTGATGGGTCGAGCCGCGCTCGCGCTGCTGGCGGCCTCGTTGTGTGCGTCGCCTGCCGCGGCGCGTCAGGACGTGGGGACCGAGGCCCAGCGGGAATCGGGCAAGAGGCTCTATCTCAAGTACTGCGCCCAGTGCCACGGCGAGCAGGGAGACGGCGAAGGCTACGCGACCCCGCATCTGAATCCCAGGCCCCGCGACTTCACCAAGGGCAAGTTCAAGGTCCGCACGACTCCCACCGGAGCGCTGCCGACCCATGAGGACCTCGTCAACATCATCAGGCGCGGCATGCCCTACACCTCGATGCCCGCCTGGCCAACCCTGTCGGACCGGGACGTCTCCGACCTCGCGTACTTCGTCAAAACGTTCTCCCCCGACTTCTCCAATCCCGAGATCGTGCCGCAGCCGGTTCCGCTCCCGGGTGCGCCGACCGCAACGGAGGAGTCAATCGCGCTCGGGAAGAAGCTCTACGAGGAGAGCGGCTGCGTGCGGTGCCACGGGACGCTCGGTCGGGGCGACGGGCCTTCGGCTCCAACCCTCAAGGACGACTGGGGCCATCCGATACGCGCGGCCGACCTGGCGCAGAGCTGGACCTTCAGGGCAGGGTCGTCCCGCGAGGACATCTTCAGGACGATGACGACGGGGCTCAACGGCACGCCGATGCCGGGATTCCTCGAGGCCCTGACGCCCGAGCAGCGTTGGGCGATTACGGACTTCATCGTCTCGCTCTCGGGGAGCAACGGCCCCCGCTATACGAACCTCGTCGTGGCGAAGCACGTCCAGGAACCCATCGACCTGGCCAATGGAGCGGCGAGCTTCGCGTCGGCGCCCGTGGCCCGATTTCCGGTGGTCGGACAGATCATGGAGCCCGGGCGCGCGTTCCATCCGCCGGCCACCAGTGTCACCGTTCAGGCGATCTACGACGCCGAGTCGATTGCGCTCCTCGTTCGCTGGCACGACATGAGCGCGCAGAAGACGGGCAAGAACGGGCCGGCGCTGCCGGTGCCTCCCGAGGAGGAGGAGAATCAGCCGGCGGCCGCGCCCGCGGACGAGAGCGGCAGCGAGGCCCCCAGCATCTGGGGCGACGCGCAGGTCGCTCCGGCCCCCGCCGGGCAGCCCGAGGACCCTTTCGCCGAGGCGGTCGCGGAGCCCGCCGATCAGCCCTCCGAATTCTCCGACGCCGTGGCAATTCAGATTCCGTCGGAGGTGCCGGCCGGCGCCCGGAAGCCGTACTTCATCTTCGGAGACGCGCAGAGCCCGGTGGACCTCTGGTTCTTCGACCTCGCCGGCGACCGTCCCGTCCAGTTCACCGGGAAGGGCAGCGCGGATGTCGCGCCGAACGACACGGAGGCCCTCACCGGGGTCGCGAGCTACGACCAGGGAGAATGGTCGGTCATCTTCAAGCGGCCTCTTCGCCCGGCGTCGGGCGCCGCGTTCTCGGCCGGAGAATTCATGCCGGTTGCCTTTTCAGTCTGGGACGGGTTCTCGCGCGAGCGCGGCAACAGGCGGGCGCTCACGGCCTGGTACTCCCTCTACGTCGAGCCGCAGCACGTTCCCTCGGCGGTCGGCCCGATGATCAGGACGGCGCTCTTCATCCTCGCACTCGAGCTGGTCGTCATCGGCTGGGTACGTCACGGCTCGCGCCGGCGCACCGAGTTCGGCGGTGCCCACCTTGGCGCCGGAGGCGCTGCCGCGGGACCGCCGTAGCGTTCAGCGGAGAACGGAAGCACAGGCCACAGCCGGCCACGAGCGCCTGAGCAACCGTGGCCATTCGGAGTCACCGATGTACAAGAGCATCTACGTTCCCGTCGATAACTCGGACCATTCCAACCGCGCCATCGCCTGCGCCGTCGGACTGGGCAGGGCGTTCTCCGCGAAACTGGTCGGCTGCCACGTCTACGCGGCAAAACTGCACGACTATCGTTTCCGGCAGATGGAGTACACCCTGCCCGAGGAGTACATCGACGAGGTGGAGCTGGAGCGCCAGCGGAAGATCCACGACAGCCTGATCACGATGGGCCTCAAGCTCATCTCCGACAGCTATCTCGATGGCATGTCGCGCCTCTGTGGAGCGTCGGGCCTCGCCTTCGAACCGCGGATGATGGACGGGAAGCACCACACCGAGATTCTCAGGGATCTCGCCGGCTCTCAGCACGACCTGGTGGTGATCGGCGCCCTGGGGATCGGGCGCGCCAGGGACAGCGTGATCGGGTCGGTGTGCGAACGCGTCGCGCGCCAGTCGGATCGGGATGTCTGGGTGGTGAAGCACGTCCCCGAGGCGGACGAGCCGGAGCGGGGCACCATTCTGGTGGGCATCGACGGGAGCCCGCAATCGTTCGGCGCGCTCATGACCGCCATCGACCTGGCGCGCTCGTTCGGCAAGCAGGTCGAGGCGATCGCCGTTTACGACCCGTACCTCCACTACTCGGTGTTCAACGGCATCGTCAACGTCCTCACTGAACAGGCCGCAAAGGTCTTCCGGTTCGAGGAGCAGAACCAGCTCCACGAGGAAATCATCGACACGGGGCTCGCGCAGATCTATCAATCCCATCTCGAGGTGGGCGAGCGGATGGCGGGCGAGGCGGGCATCGCCGTCAAGAAGACGCTGCTCGACGGCAAGCCCTTCCAGAAGATTCTCGACCATGCCCGCAAGACGAATCCCTGGCTCATCGTGCTCGGACGGATCGGCGTTCACAGCCCCAAGGAGGAGACGGGGCTGGGGAGCAACGCGGAGAACGTGCTCCGCGCGGCGCCCTGCGACGTCCTCCTCTCGACGCGTCTCGAGCTGCCACGCCTCGATGTGCGCGCCGAGGAGACCGTCCGATGGACGCCCGAGGCCGAGGCGCGCATGACGCACGTCCCCGAGCAGGTCAAGGGAATCGCCCGCACCGGAGTCCTCCGCCTGGCGCTCGAGAAGGGCCACTCGGTGATCACGAGCGCGGTCATTGACGAAGCGATGGACCGGTTCATGCCGAAGAGCGCGTCGGCTGCCACCAAGGCGCTGGCCGAGGCCGTGGCGCTCGAGCGCGCCAAGGCCGGCCCCGTCTCGATGTGCCGGTCCTGCGGCGTCGCGGCCACGCAGAGCGATCCCGTGCGGTGCACGGTCTGCGGCGCTTCGGACTTCGAGGTGATCTCACCCGAGATGATCGAGAAGATCGCGGCGGTGGAAGGCGGCCTCCAGGAGGAGACCACCTACGACGGCCGCAAGCTCCGCTGGTCGGAGGAGGCCAGGAAGGGCCTCTGGACCATGAAGAACGCGTATCAGCGCCGCCGGGTGAAGGCGCGCGTCGAGAAGCGCGCGCGCATGATGAGGCTCGACGCGATCACGCTCGACTTCGCGCGGCAGGTGATCGAGGAGGAGACGGGGACACCGCTGGACATCAGGACCCCCTCGCCCGGTGTCTCCGGAGCCCGTGCCGCCCACGCCTCCGGCGGAGGCAACGGCGCCGCCGACCAGGCCAGGCTGGTCGCCCGCGATGACAAGAAGAATCCGTTGATCTCGAGCTTCGACTGGACGGACGACGCCGCACAGCGCATCCTCCGGGTCCCGGCTGGTTTCATGCGCAACCAGACGCAGGAGCGTATCGAGGATCTCGCGCGGGAACGCGCCGTCACCGCGATCGACCTCGCGCTCGTGGAGGACGGGATTGAGATCGGCAAGAAGATGATGGCCGAGATGATCGCGACCTACTCCGCGCCAGGCGCGAGCCCGGGAGCGGCAGCTGCCGGGCGTGATGCCGCGGCCGCGTCCGCTGCACCGGCAGGTTCCGGCTCCAGCGGCGGCGGCTACCTGAACGAGGTGAGCCCGCTCAACGCGCGGAGTGCGTCGGGCGAATAGCCCCGAAACCCGTCAGAATCGTTGGGGCTTTGTCCGCCTATCGCTTCTGCCGCACGGACGACATCGGACTGCTCGTCGACGCACTGAACCGGTGCTGGGCGCCGTACTTTCCCGACGAGGCGCCCGCGACGCCGGCCGCCTTCAAGCGGTCCATTCGCGACCTGCAGGTCTGGTGCAGCAGCTGCATGGTCGCCTTCTCGGGCGCCGACCCGATCGGCGTGCTGATCGGCGCCAAGCGGCCTTCCGGTACCCTCATCCACAAGATCGCCGTCCATCCCGATCACCGGCGGCAAGGTCATGCGCGCCACCTGCTCGCCTCGCTCGGCTCGAAGCTTGCGATTCTCGGACCGCCACGAATGATCGCGGAAGTTCCCGCGTCGCTCGTTCCTGCGTGTGAGCTGTTCAACGCAACCGGATACGTCCAGGAAGCGCTCCTGACCGACTACGTGCTCGAGCCTGACGAGAACGAGGTGCGCGAGCCAGCGAAGCGGCGACGGCCACCTGGCCTCGCTGCCGCTTCGCCGGAGACGGGCGGGGCGAAGGCCCCCGGTCTGCAGAACGGGCGGTTC
>DASPFV010000144.1:0-14381 GCA_035620975.1 Vicinamibacterales bacterium | reverse complement strand
GCGCCTTGACGACCGTCTTGGCGGGAATCTTGATTGCCTCGCCGGTGGCCGGATTGCGCCCCATGCGCGCCTTGCGCTTCTGGACGACCAGCTTCACCATTCCCGGGAGCACGAACTCGCCGGACCGCTTGAGCTCCTTCTCGGCCAGCGTGGTCAGCTCGTCGAAGAACTCCCGCGCCTGCGTCCGCTTCACCTCGAAGCGATCGGCGAAGTGCGAGAACAGTTCGGATTTGCCCATCCTGCGGGCCTCTGCCATCGGCTATTCCCCTTGCTTGGGCGCGCTCTCAGTGCCCGCAACGGCCGCGCGCGCGGGCGGCGGCAGCGGAGAAATGCGGTGAAATCAGCGGGTATCCTAGCGCGCGGTCTTTTGCGCTGTCAATCACGGCCGGGGCGCGGAGGCCCGGAAAACGGCCTGAATGCTACAATTCGGAACGGGCGCGGGCGCCGGCCCACCGCCCGGGTCCGACCTCCAATCGCCAGGGCCGCACGCGCCCGGCCGGGCCAATCCACCGCATGGCCACGACACCCGCGCTCGAGACGTTTCCGAATCCACGGCCCGGTCGCGACTACGAGATCGCGATCCGATGCCCGGAGTTCACGTCGCTGTGCCCGAAGACCGGCATGCCCGACTTCGGCGAGATCCGGATCACGTATGTTCCCGACGCGCTCTGCCTCGAGCTGAAAGCGCTGAAGTACTACCTGCTCGAATTCCGGAACCGCGGCATCTTCTACGAGGCCGTGACCAACCAGATTCTGGACGACCTCGTGTCGGCCTGCCGCCCGCGCCGCATGACCGTCGTCGGCGACTTCTCCGTGCGGGGAGGCATCAGCACGACAGTGACGGGGACATTCGAGAAATAACGCTATTGCCGATTGCCGATTGCGGATTGCCGAGCGTATTCGACAATTGGGCAATCGCCGATTGATGATTTGAGAATTGCCGGTTGTCGAGTGGAGATTGATGAATGCCCGATTGAGGATTGACGATTTGCGCCGCGGGCGGGTCGTCACCGATCGTGGTGAAACGCCGGTATTCCAGAAATTCTGAGTCGGCAATCGTCAATCGCTCAATCAACAATCGACGTTCACCCAATCGACCAATTCAATCGGCACTCTGCAATCGGCAATCGGCAATGATGCACCGTGTTCCAATAGAGCCGGTCCTGGACCTGCACGCGTTCCATCCGAAGGATATCCCTTCGGTGGTCGAGGAGTACCTCTTCGCCGCGCACGAGGCGGGGTTGCGCGAGCTGCGGCTCGTACACGGACGGGGACGCGGGGTGCAGCGCGGGCGCGTGCAGGCGACCCTCGACCGGCATCCGCTCGTCGCGGAGTTCTGGGACGACACGGCGAGCCACCTCGGCGCGACGGTGGTCCGGCTCGTCGATCGCCAGCCTGAGTCCTGAGCCCTGAGCCGACTGATGACTCCACCGTCGCCGCAACAACCTGTCCCCGGGCCAAAACGGCCTCTACTGCGGCAGTCACTTCAGTCGCGCATACACGAACCGACGGTCAACACGATCCTCACGATGGTACGAAAGTACATCGGTTGGGGTGGGGGGGCCGGTGGGGCCAAGCCCCCCGGTTTCTCTTTAGAACAGTCCCGGCGCGACTCTCCAGCGGACGCGCTGCTGGTAGGCCCGGTACCCCGGATCCCTGGCGAGCGTGCGCTCCTCGCAGACGGCGCGCGCGAGCAGCGCGATGTCGGCCGTGGCCAGCAGGACGATGTTGTTGACGCTCGGATGCGCCGCGAGGAAGCCGACGTGCGTCATCAGGTACCCCATGTAGATCGGGTGCCGCACGAGCCGGTAGAGGCCGCTGCAGACGATGCCACGGTTGGCCGGCATGAGACCGAAGCTGCGCCCGAGCGACAGCTTGCCGGCGATCACGACCGACAACCCGCAGATCGACAGGGCGACGGTGAACGCCTCCGGGGCGAGCGGCACGAGCGACGCCGGCCGCACCAGCGGCGGCCCCATCGTCGAGATGATCGTGAGCACGCGGGCGCGGACGCTGCGATCGACGTCTGCCGGCGCGCGGCGCACCACGGTGAGCACGACCACGAGCGCCTCGCTCGCGAGAAGCAGCAGACCGGTAGGCCGGCCGGTCTTCGCAAAGTCCAGCGCGATGTTCACCGCCATCAGCGTGAACAGGACGACGATGACGATCTTCGCGACGAGCTCGGCGAGATCGCGGCGGCGGACGGAGGGCACCTCCGGCAGGCCCATCGGGAGCCCGAGGGCCGCGCCGGCCTCTTCCGGCTGCGCGGCCAGCAGCTCTTTCACTTCTCGACTCCCTGGGACTCGGTCTCTTCGAGGAAGTAGCTCCCGCAGGCCGCGTCGAGCAGCTCGCGCGTGATGACGGGCTCCCGCCTGGTGTAGCGACAGCGGTCCACGACCTGCTCGATGAGGTCGCGCGGATGGCAGGCGCGCATCTGCAGCTTGCGCGGCTGGTAGTACTTGCGCTGGAGGTACTCGACCATGACGGGGTCGAACGTGAGCCCGCGCTTCCGGCAGTTCAGCTCGAAGATCTGGCAGTACTCCTCCATCGTCGGGTTCTTCGCCAGGATCTTGTAGGGGATCCGTCGCAGGAACGCCTCGTCGGCCAGCGACTCCGGCTTCAGGTTCGTCGCGAAGATGATGAGCACGTTGAAGGGCACTTCGAACTTGCGGCCGGTGTGCAGCGTCAGGAAGTCGACGCGGCTCTCCAGCGGCACGATCCAGCGGTTCAGCAGGTCGCGCGGCGGGATCCGCTGCCGTCCGAAGTCGTCCACGACGAAGACCCCGCCGTTGGCCTTGAGCTGAATCGGCGCTTCGTAGAACTTCGAGATCGGGTTGAACGTCAGGTCGAGCATTTCGAGCGTCAGCTCGCCGCCGACAACGATGACCGGACGCCGGATGGTCTCCCAGCGGCGGTCCAGGACGGCGGCGCTGATGACGCTCTGGGATGCGCCGGTCGACGTCCGATGCTGGTGGTTCACCGGGTCGAACATGGTGATCACTTGGCCGTCCACGTCGATCGCGTTCGGCACGAACATCTCCTCGCCGAGCGCGCGGCCGATCCCCTCCGCGATGACCGTCTTGCCGTTGCCGGGCTTGCCGTAGAGGAACAGCGACTTCCCCGAGTTCACGGCGGGGCCGAGCTGGTCGAACATCGCCTTGTTGACGATCAGATTGTCGAAGCCGGTGGCGAGCGTGTCGCGATCGACGTATTCGCGCGCGGCCATGCAGGCGCGGACGTATGCGTTGTACTGGCCGAGCGGCACCGGGGCCGGGCCGACGTAGCGCGACATCTCGAGGAACTGACCGGCGCGGTCGCGGCCGAGATCGGTGAGCGCGTACCGGTAGCCGGCGGTGCCCGTGCCGCTGGAGCCGCGGACTTCCACGAGCTTCTCGACCCGGGCGTGCTGGATGAGCGCGTCGAGCACCGAGTACGGCAGGCGCACGCGATCCGAGAGGTGCGAGCCGCTGGCCTCCCCCGCCACGAGCGTCTTCAGCAGGAGCTGGTGGAGCGAGTCGGGGTGCAGCCCCGTCTCCTCGATCGTGGCCGGCGGGGGCGGCGGCGTCGGTCGGGCGGCGGCGGTGCGTAGATCGGCGGTGGCGGCAAGCGTCATCGATGCTGTTCCTCCTGCGCACGGTCGTGCCCGGCCGGCCCGCGGGGCTCGAGCGCGATGCGGTGGCCGAGATCGGTGCCCGACCTGCTGAGCGCGCCGACGGGCAGTTCCAGGACGCCGGCCGTGCCGCGGCGCGGCAGCCGGATCCGCCAGGGCTTCAGGTTCGCCACGCGGTCGATGACGACGCCCTGCTCGTCGAGCGCGACGATGTCGATCGGGAACCGCATCCACCACGTGTGCACGCCGCGGCTCGGCACGATCCACAGGCCCTCGCCGGGCTCGAGATGGGAGCGGTTCAGCAGCCCCACCGCCCGCGTCGCCCGGGTGTCGGCGACCGCGACCGCATCCGCGAGCACGGAGCCCGTGTCGACGTTCCTGGCAATCAGCACCGCATCACCCTCGAACCTGGAACCCGGAACCTGGAACCCAACCCTGAACCCTGAACCTTGAGCCTTGAGCCTTGAGCCTTGAGCCTTGAGCCTTGAGCCTTTTACTTGTTGACCATCGGGAACAGGACCTTCACGAACTTGATGGCCGCCGGCCCGATCGTGACGACCCAGACCGCCGGGAAGATGCAGATGACGAGCGGGAACACCATCTTCACGCCGGTCTTCGCGGCGGCCTCCTCGGCGCGCTGGCGGCGCTTCGTCCGCAGCGTCTCGGAGTAGACGCGCAGCGCCTGCGCCACGCTCGTGCCGAACTTGTCCGTCTGGATGAGCATCGTCACCAGCGAGTTCAGGTCGTCGACGCCGGAGCGCTCGCCCAGGTTGCGCAGAGCCTCGGCGCGCGCCTTGCCTGCCCGGAGCTCGAGGTTCACCAGCCGGAGCTCGTCCGACAGATCCGGGTAGGCGAAGGCCAGCTCGGTTCCGACGCGCGTCAGCGCCTGATCGAGGCCCAGGCCGGCCTCGACGCTCACGACCAGCAGGTCGAGCGCGTCGGCCAGCGACAGGCGGATGCGGTGCGCCCGGCGCTTGGCCATCCGCGCGAGCACCATGCCCGGCAGCACGTAGCCGACGCCCAGGCCGCCCAGTGCCAGCGTCATGTTCGGCCGCACGACGAGGGACGTGGAAAAGAGGGCGAACAACCCGAGCGCGAAGGCCACGCGGATGCCGAAGAAGATCGTGAGCGCCTCCTCACGCCGGAAGCCGGCCTGGACCAGCCTGAGCCGCAGCGGGCCCAGCTCCTTGGCCGACTTCGGAGCGCGCTCGCCGATGCGCTTCACGAAGCCGACGAGCGCCTTGGCCGCGCCGCTCTCCGGCTCGTCGAGCTCGCGGTGCGACGTCAGTTCCTGCAGGCGGCGATCGATGGCGACCGCGCGGCCGGGCATCAGGAGCATCGCGGCGGCGGCGACCAGCATGGACCCGAACAGGAACGCGAGCAATGGCAGCAGCACGTTACACCTCGATCTTGACGACCTGGCGAATCCAGAGGTACCCCACCGTCTGCATGACGACCGCCGTCAGCAGCAGCATGTGGCCCATCTGCTCCCGGAACAGCAGGTTCATGTGGTCGGGGTTGATGAAGGCCAGCGCGATCCCCAGGAACGCCGGCAGCGCCAGCAGGACGTAGCCCGTCAGCCGGCCGTGCGCGGTGTGCACGCGCACCTGGCGCAGGATCTTGAAGCGCTCGCGGACGACGTGGCCGAGGTTCTCCAGGATCTCCGAGAGGTTACCGCCCGTCTCGCGCTGGATCATCACGGCGGTGGCGAAGAACCGGACGTCCAGGAGCGGGACGCGGTTGGTCAGGTTCTCGAGCGCGTCCTTGAGCGGCAGGCCGAAGTTCTGCTCGTCGAAGGTCTTTCTGAACTCGGGGCCGATCGGCTCGTGCATCTCGTCGGCCACCATCTTGAGACCCGTGTTGAAAGCGTGTCCGGCCTTCAGGGCCCGCGCGATCAGGTCCAGCGCTTCCGGGAACTCCTCCTCGAACTTGCGCAGCCGGCGGGTGCGCTTGATGTTGAGCACGACGAACGGAACCGAGAAGCCGATGGCGCCGCCGACGATCATGCCCCAACTCGATCGGACCACCATCGAGAGCAGGAACCCGACCGTCATCGCGCAGATCACGGCCCCGAGGAGCACGGCGCTGATGCTGGTCTTCACGCCCGACTGATCGATCCACCGGGCGAGGGCCGATCCGCGCTCGCTCTCCCCCACAATCCGGTCGATGACCGGCAGCGGCCCGACCTCGCGCGTCTTGAGCAGCGCCTTGACCTTCCCGTCCGACTTCGCCCCTTCGCCGAGCTCCGGCCCCTTCGAGACCTCCACGAGGCGGGCCTCGAGCTTGCGCTGGAGCATCATCCCGGGCACCTGGGTCACACCGAAATAGCCCCCGAGCACGATGGCCACGCCGAGAATGAAGGCGAGGCCGACCAGGATCAGGAGCACCATTACCGCACCTCCGTGACGCCTTCGAACATGTCGGGCGGCAG
Source organism: Vicinamibacterales bacterium (assembly GCA_035620975.1). Lineage (GTDB taxonomy): Bacteria > Acidobacteriota > Vicinamibacteria > Vicinamibacterales > 2-12-FULL-66-21 > DASPFV01. Next base: position 8,340 of record DASPFV010000144.1, on the reverse strand, counting down.
GTGGACGCCGGACGCCTTCAGCCGCTCGCACACCTTCGGCCGCACGCCCGTGGCGCGGAAGCGCCCGATGACCTTGCCCTCCTGGGTCACCCCGATCTTCTCGAAGCAGAAGATCTCCTGCATGGTGATGACGTCGCCTTCCATGCCGGTGATCTCCGACACGCTGGTCACCTTGCGGGTGCCGTCGCTCATGCGCGACTGCTGGATCACGAGTTGAATCGCCGACGCGATCTGCTGGCGCATGGCCTTCTCGGGCAGGTTCATCGCGCCCATCGAGATCATCGTCTCGATACGGGTCAGCGCGTCGCGGGGGGTGTTCGCGTGCACGGTGGTCAGGGATCCGTCGTGGCCCGTGTTCATGGCCTGGAGCATGTCCAGCGCTTCTTCTCCGCGGACCTCGCCCACGACAATGCGGTCGGGCCGCATGCGCAGCGAGTTGATCACGAGCTGGCGCTGGCGGATGGCGCCCTTGCCCTCGACGTTCGGCGGCCGGGTCTCGAGCCGCGCCACGTGCTCCTGGTGCAGCTGCAGTTCGGCGGCGTCCTCGATCGTCACGATGCGCTCACGCTCCGAGATGAACCCCGAGAGCACGTTCAGGAGCGTCGTCTTGCCGGCGCCCGTGCCGCCGCTGATGATCATGTTCAGCCGCGCCCGCACGGAGTATTCGAGGAACTCGAGCATCGGCCGGGTCAGCGAGCGGATGGCCACGAGGTCTTCCGCCTTCAGGCGTTCGGCCGGGAAGCGGCGGATCGAGAGCAGCGGACCGTCGACGGCCAGCGGCGGGATGATGGCGTTGACACGCGAGCCGTCGGGCAGGCGCGCGTCGACCATCGGCGAGCTGTCGTCCACCCGCCGGCCCACGCCGCTGACGATGCGGTCGATGACGCGCATCAGGTGCCGGTCGTCCTGGAAGGCGGTCGGCAGCCGCTCGAGCTTGCCGCCCCGCTCGACGTACACCTGCTTGTAGGTGTTCACCAGGATGTCGCTGATGGACGCGTCGCGCAGCAGCGGCTCGAGCGGGCCGAGCCCGAAGACCTCGTCGATGACGTCGCCGAGGATCGCGTCGCGCTCGCTCATGCTGAGCGGCATGCCCTCCTCGGCGATGAGGTCGAACAGCAGCGTCCGGATCTCCGCCTCGGCGCGGGCCCGTTCCACCGACGCCAGCGCCTCCAGGTTCAACCGGTTCAGCAGCTTGCGGTGGACGTTCGCCTTCAGCTCGATGTACTGCGGCCGCGGCGTCTCGCGCGGAGTGGGCCGCGGCGGCGTCCCGGGCCCGGGCGGCGTGTTCAGCGTGATCGACGACGAGTGGCTCATGTGGAGATGCCCCGACTAGAGGATGCCGAGGAACGCGCGGCGCTTTTCCGGCTGCTCCTGCACTTCGTCCTGCTGCCCCAGCAGCTGCCGCGCGAACGTGGTGAACTCCGATGCGAGCTCCGAGTGGTTCGACAGCGCGAGCGGCACGCCGGAGTTGAGCGCCGTCGAGACCGCCCGGTAGTCGCTCGTGAACGAGTGGTAGATGCTGTAGCCGAGCGCCGTCTCGATCTGCTTGGGCGCGATGAGCAGCTGATCGGACGTGCGGTTCAGCAGCACCTTCACGCGCTCGCTGCCCGCCCCGATCTGGCGCACGCGATCGACCAGCCGCTGCGCGTTGCGGATCGACGGCACGTCCGGGTTCGTGATGAGGAACACCGTGTCGGCCGTGTAGAGCGCCGACACCACGAACGAATTGATCGTGTTCCCGGCGTCGATCACGATGTGGTCGTAGACGCGGGTCAGCACGCGGAGCAGCTCCTCGATGGCGCCGCCGTCGTTGGCATTCGGGCGGTCGAACTGCTCGGACCCGGCGAGGATGTCGAGGCCGGACTTGTGGCGCGAGACCAGCTCCTTGAGGAAGTCCTTGTCGAGCCGGTGCAGGTTCTCGATCGCGTCCAGCACCGTGAAGCGCGGGCGGACGCCGAGGAAGAGCGCCACCTCGCCCAGGCAGGCCTTGAGATCCAGGACGATGGTCGGCCGCTTGGTGACGCGCGCCAGCTCCACGGCGCAGTTCACCGCGACCGTCGTCGTGCCGGCCCCCCCCTTCGCGCCGAGGAACAGGTGAGTCACACAGGGCTGGCGCGTGCCGGCGCTCGCCGCTTCGCGGCGTGCCGCCGTCCGGCGCACCGAACCGTGGAACGACTCCTCCATGGAGCGCGACTGGGGGGTCGCGCCGCCTGGCAGCCAGGGAAAGAACTCGTTGGCGCCCGCGCGCATGGCCTGCAGGATGAGATCCGGCTCCATGCTGTTGGCGACCGCGAAGATCGCCAGCCCCGCGCTGCCGGCCCTCAACCGTTCGATCGCCGCCATGCCCGAGGACAGGTCGGCCCGGATGTCGACGACGACGAGATCCGGGCCGGTGCCCTCGATACTGCTGCGGCCCTCGACGATCCCGATGGGCACGCCGCAGGCTCGCAGCATCTGCGCCACCTGGCGCTTGAATTCGTCATCGTGGCTGACTATGGATGCGGCGAGTTGTGCCATGGTCCGTCCGATCGGTCACTGAACGAGTCTGATGGTCTTGGGGTTGAGCCCGTCCGGCATCGCCGTCGTCTTGTCGCGAATCCCCCCGATCGGGATGATCCGGCCCCAGATGTTGTTGCCCTGGACCTCTTCGGCGAAGAAGCCGATCCAGTTGGCCACCTTGAGATCCGCGGTGCGCCCCATGCGCTTGCCGCTGTCGTAGTAGATCGGGTCGTAGAGCGGGATGGGAAAGATCCGCGGGCTCTTGCGCTCGGGATACGTGCTCCCCTTCACGCCGTTGGTCCCCGTGTCCCAGTAGGCGGTCGGGTCTTTCGCGATGAGCGCCTCGATGCCGTGCACGGTCGGGCCCATCATGTTGCCTGGCTCCTGCACGAGCAGCTCGCCCCAGCGCATGATTGACTGGTTGCAGTTCTCGATGTTCCACTCGTATTCGTCGCCGCCGGTGACGCCGCCGATGGCCAGCGAGAAGTAGAAGCTCACGGTAATGTCGTTGCCGGTTCCGGCGCGAATCATCAGGCGCTGGCCGCGCTCGCGCTCCGTGTTGTAGCCCGTGTAGCCGGGCTGGTCGGCGGGGATGTAGATGTCGGGATTCGCGAGCGGATTGCCTTTGTTGTCGAAAGCATCGTAGGTATCGTTCCCGTCCCAGGGCGCTGTCTGCTTCTCGATCCACTTGTCCGGAATCGTGAACGGCTTCACGCACGTCATGGCGTTGGCCGCTGACGCTTCCGCCATCGCCACCGCCGAAACCCCCGCCGTCGGCATGTTGAAATACTGCGCGATGAGCGTCGAAAGCGGGTTGCCGCGTCCCGGCTGACGATGCACCGTCACCCGGACCCGGTTCGGATCCCCGAACTCGTCGGTGAGGAACTCGACGTCGTCCGGCGTCACGGACACGTCTCCGCTCATGACCTGGTTCGCCGTGGACGTCGCCATGGCGCTCACGACCGCGGGGCCGCTCGGGCTGCGGTCGTCCCAGTCGTCGTACACCAGCGCGGTGGCGCCGGCGAGCGCGCCTGCGTCCGCGGAGTTCTGCGCCTGGTTTCGCGCCGTCATCAGCATGCCGACGTCGATCGCCAGCATGCTCGCGCTCAGGAACGCCATCATGCCCATGCCGATGAACGCGTAGCTCATGCCCGATTCATCGCCGAGGCGCTGCTGGTATCTCTTCATGGCCGTGTCCCCTCTCCCTGCACGTCAGCCTGTCGCGCGGGCTAGCCGCCCCAGGTGGCCTTAGCGGCCGCCGCCTGAACTTCGCTTCTCATTCGTGCCGCCCTTCGCCTTCTCGAGCTCCGACTGGTACGCCGACTGGGCTTCCTTCAATCGGGTCGCCGCCTCGGAGAGCGACTTCTCGCGCTTCTTGTCCTCTTCGGCGCGCTTCTTGTCCATCTCGGCGTTCTTGCGGGCGATTTCGGCCTCGCGCTTCGCGCGCTCCTTCGCAAGACGCTCCGCCTGACGCCGGTCCTCCTCCGCCTTCTTCTGCGACGCGGCGTGCTGCCTGGCCTCCGCCTCCGCCGCCCGCTGCTCCTGCCGCCGCGCCTCTTCGAGCGCCTTCATCTCGGCCTTCGTGGGCGCGGGGCTCGGCGTCGCGGACGGCATCGGCATGCCTGGAGGCATGACGGCAGCCGGACCTTCGGGCTCCATTGCGCCGGAGGGCGCCGGCGCCATCGGCATCCCGCCTGGGGCCATCGGCATCCCGCCGGGCGCCATCGGCATCCCGCCGGGCGCCATCGGTGCGGGCGACGCGGGCATCGGACCCGCCGGCATCGGCGCAGGCATGGCCGGCATCGGCGCGGGCGACGACGACATCGGGGCTGCAGACATCGGGGCTGGAGACATCGGCGCGGCCGTCACCGGAGCGGTCGACACCGGACCCGGCATGCCCGTCATCGGCTCCGCGGTCATGGGTCGCGCCGGCGCGGGCGCTTCCGGAGCCGCCGGAGCCTGCGGCAGCGGCCGCGACGGGAGCGGCGCCGCCTGGGGCGCCACGGGCCGCGCCATCGCGTCGGGCGCGGGCTGGCCGCCGCCCGACCGCTGCGGCTGGTTCACCGGGTAGCGCGGCGACCCGACGTACGCGTCGGGATTCGGGAGCCTCTTGTCCGGCGCCCCGAGATACGGCTCGACCAGGCTGGGCAGCCCCTCGGACACACCCATCTGCCCGCGGCGGATGATCGTCGGCGTGATCATGACGACCAGCTCCGTCTGGTTCTTCTGGTGCGCCTTGCTCCGGAACAGCAGCCCCAGGATCGGGATGTCGCCGATGCCCGGGATCTTCGACATGCTGTTCGTGAGCGTGTTGTTCATCAGCCCGGCAATCGCGAACGTCTGCCCGTCACGCAGCTCGACCTCGGTCTCGGTCCGGCGCGTCGAGAGGGCCGGCACGCGGAACCCCTCGAGCACGATCGCATTGCTGAAGTCGAGCGCGCTGACCTCGGGGCGGACCTTCAGGTGAATCAGATCGCCCCCGAGCACCGTCGGCGTGAAGTGCAGCCGGATGCCGAACTCCTTGAACACGATCGTCACCGCGTTGCCGCCGGAGCTGGGCTGGATGACCGGATAGGGATACTCGCCGCCGGCCAGGAAGCTCGCCTCCTTGCCGTTCGTGGCGATCAGGTTCGGCTCCGCCAGGCTCTGGAAGAGGCCCTTGTTCTGCAGCAGGCGAACCACGCCGGCCAGCCCTTCCTCGGAGTTGAAGATGAAGAGGTTCAGGAAGTCGCTGAACACGAACCGGCCCTGCTCGTCCCACTCGGGCGCGGCGAACTGCTGGGTGGTAGCGCGACCGAACCACTTGTCGTTCCGGGCGTTCGCTGCGAAGGAGGCACCGAGCTCCGTCAGGGCGCTGCGGCTGACCTCGGCGAAGCGCACGCGCAGCATCACCTGGTTCGACGCCACGCCTTCCTGCTGCTTCAGCAGGTTGACGACGTTCTCCTTCTTCTCGACGTACCCGGCGGCGACGTCGGCGGCCTTGTCGATCACGTACTGCCCCGAGACCGTGCCGGAGATCACGACGTCCTTGCCGCTGCCGAGCACCGTGATGGCCTCGCCCGGGAAGAGCTGCTTCAGGTGCTCCTTCAGCGCGTTCAGGTCGCGGCGGACCTTGACCTCGAACGTCTTGATCGCGCCCGCCTTGTCCCAGACGAAGAGCGAGATCGTGCCCGGCTGCTTGCCGTGGATCAGCAGCTGCGAGGGGGCGGTGACCAGCGCGTCGGCGATATCGGGCACCGTGAGGGACACACGGGCGATCGTCGATCCGACGTTGAGCACCGTGGACCGGCCAACCAGCAGATCGATCTCGCTCGTATCGGCGGCGTCCCGAATGGGCGCGCCGCTGTTCATCGCGAAGGTCGGCTGCTGCGCCTGCGGCGCCGCGACGAGGATGACGATGATGTACACGACCAGCGCCGCGACGAAGGCGGCCGGCCGGCGGCCCGCGGGCCGCGATCGCCTGAACTGAGTCGTGTCAACCGCGATCATTGTGGGTGCCTCCGGTTCCTGTCTTGTGTTCCGCATAGCGTTCCTGCGGGTAAGTGCGAGTTAAACCGCGGGCCCCTCTCCCCCGGCATCCCGTCCACCGCGCGGCACTTCCGGACCGATCTCCGACCCTTGAAGCCTGAACCCTGAACCTCGAACCTCGAACCTGAGTTACTTGACGACCTCGGTGGCGCGCTTGTCGCCGCGGATCATCTCGACCGTCGGCGCCGGCGGCGGCGTGTAGGTCTCGACCGTCACCGGCTGCCCTCTCTTCGCGGACGAAGCCGACGCCGTGCGCGACTGCATCACCGGCGCCCTGACCGTGCCGAGCAGCACCGCCGGGCGCACGCCCGGCGTCGCCGGCGCGCCCTGATCGAGCGGGTTGCGGAGTGCCAGCTGAATCTTGCCCTCGGTGCTGGCCAGCGCCAGACGCTCGGCCTGCTCGGGCGACACGAGCAGCGTGACCACGGTCACCTGCATCGGCTTGCCGTCCTTCTGGTCCTGCTCCATCCGCGTGCCGGCGGTCAGCACCTGCACGTTCGCCAGCACGACCTTCGACGTCATGTCCGTCGGCTGGTTCGTGGGGCTGGCGGTCGCCACGACGTCGACGCGGGTGCCGGGCAGGACGTAGCCCGCCACGCCGACGACCTCGTTGACGCGCACCGACACCGCGCGCATCCCCTCGGGGATGACCGGCGGCAGGCCCGCGCCCGCTTCCTTCGGCGCCAGCTTGGCCGCGAGCACCGGCTCGTTCTTGACGACCGAGACGATCAGGCCGCGTCCGATCACCTCCTCCGGCTTGGCGAAGGCGCCCTCGGGCGTGTGGCCCGCCGGGAAGTTCATGACCTGCATGTCTTCCTTCTTCAGCTCGGCTCCGATCGCCAGGTCCGTGGACGCCACCACCACCGGGTGCGTGGGCGTCGCCACGGTCTTCACCGGCTGGTTCTGCATCAGGTTGTAGGTTCCATAGGCCAGGCCGCCTCCGGCGAGCACGGCGATGGCGAGTACGGCGAAGATTCGGTTGCGCATGGCGTCCCCTGAAATTCGATCAGCGTTGTTTGGGTATGCCCAATCACTCGTTCCGCATGACGGCTTGAGCGGTCATGGTCAACGGTCCGCCCGTGCTCGACCCGGCCCGCACCATCCGCGCCACGCCGTTCAGCACCATGAAATTGAACGGGTAGTTGACGGTGACCTGCGTGCCCGTCCCGAACGGCAGCGCCACGGACTGGTTGATCACGATCTGGCTGTCGGCCGGCGCGGGCAGCTCGCCGATCGTCATGTAGGTGGAAACGGCGGCCCGAATCTGGTCGGGGGTGGATCCCGAGATGACGGCGACGCGTGCCCCTTCGCGTGCGGCGTTGGTCAGAACTTGCCAGGTCTGGTAGGCGCGGCCGAACTCGAAGATGCCGACGCAGATCAGCAGGATGATGGGTATCGTGATGGCCGTCTCGAGGAGGGCCGCGCCGCGTTCGTTCTTCAGCTTCGTGCGCATGATGATTCACCCGTCTGGTCCGATCCCGGCCGTGCCGGGCTCCTGGTGTCCGCCTCGCCTATCCGATCAGGGCCGCCATCAGACTCCCCGCGGCGATCGCGGGGCCGTAGGCGAACCGGCTGACCGGCGTGGCCATCCGGATTTCCTTCCGGGCCTCGCCCGGGGTCGCAATCAACCGCGCCGTTCCCGCGACCGTGGCCGACAGCCGCTTCCGCCGGACGGCCACGACCAGGGCGAGCACGCCGCCCGCGACGGCCGTGAACAGGAACGCGTTCACCACGACGCCGGGCCCGACGATGGCGCCGACCGCCGCCATCAGCTTCACGTCGCCGGCCCCGGTCGCGCCGAGCGCGTGACCCGGCAGCATGAGCAGCAGACCGAGGAAGAACCCGAACACCGCCGACCCGGGTGAGATGCTGCTGATGCCCGCGGCCGCGAACCCGATCCCCACGCCCGCCATCGTGGCGGTCAGGGCGTTGGGGATGCGCCGGGTCCGGAGGTCCACGACGGTGGCCACGAGCAGCCCCGCAACTAGGGCTGCAAACGACACGCTAGAAACTGGCGGCAATGGCCTGCCAGAACACCGTGTTGATCGTGTTGCCCACGCTCGACACGGCACCCATGGCGAAGAGCGCGATCAGGGCCACGAGCAATCCGTACTCGAGCAGATCCTGACCTTCCTCCTCGCGTCTCAAGCGCGCGTTCGAAAGTCTCTTGAGTGCTGCGACCGCAACTGGCGACTGCATTGGCTGCGCTCCCCCTCGCACGTCCGGTTCCCGTCCCCGTTTCGAGAAAATCGGGCCGGCGCGCGCACGCGCCGGCCCCTGCGCGTCGGTGTCTTACGCGGCGCCGGCGAGCTG
>DASPFV010000143.1:0-5664 GCA_035620975.1 Vicinamibacterales bacterium | reverse complement strand
CGAGGAGGGCGGCTCGCTCACCATCATCGCCACGGCCCTCATCGACACCGGCTCGCGCATGGACGACGTGATCTTCGAGGAGTTCAAAGGCACGGGCAACATGGAGATCCACCTGGACCGGAAGCTCACCGACAAGCGGGTGTTCCCGTCGATCGACATGCAGAAGAGCGGCACGCGGAAGGAGGAGCTCCTCCTCGCGCGCGAGGATCTCAACCGGGTGTGGGTGCTCCGCAAGGTCCTCAACCCGCTGTCGGCGGTCGAGGCCATGGAACTGCTGCTCGACAAGATGGGCAAGACGAAGTCGAACCAGGACTTCCTGTCGTCGATGCAGAAGATGGGATAAACAGGTTCAGGGTCAAGGTTCAGGGTTCAAGGTTCAGCATTTAAGGGTCGCGACCCTGTCGCCTACCTCTGGACGGTCAGCAAGACCTCCAGGCGTTCGCCGTCCTGCACGCTCACCCGCTCGGCCTGTTTCGCCAGGCGTCGCACCTCGTCCGGATCCTGGTACAGGGCCATCGAGCGGACGGCCGGGAAGGCGACCAGGAGATAATCGCCGCCGCGCAGCGGACCGAGCTCGAACCGGCCTTCCTTGGAGACGGCGGCCGACGGGAACTCCCGGGCCCACCACCGGTCCGGGTCGGCGGGCAGGGCGAGCACCCGGATGCCGGGGACGACGTTGCCGAGGCCGTCGAGCGCGCGGCCCGAGACGGCTGCGCCGCGGGTGCTGAGCACGACCTCCAGCTCGCCGTCGGCCTTTCCGATTTCCACCGGCACGTCCGTCACGTCCCGCTCGCCCAGGTGCACGGACTTGACGTACCAGCCCCGCGGCACGTTCGCGAACGCGAACGTGCGCCGGCCGAACAGGCCCTGAATCGCGAACGTGCGATCGGGATACATGTGGCCGCTCTGTGTGGAGCCGTTGCCCCGGCTCTGGTCCCCGACGAGCCTCGCCGAGATCATCAGCGGGCTCATCCGGGGATCGAGCGAGGGTTCGGCCGGTCCCTCGAACGTCACGCGCCCCTTCACTTCAACCGTCGGAGCCATGTGAACGGTCAGATCGTCGAGATCGGACGCCACTACCCGGAGTGCCAGATAGCCCTCCTGCACGGGGGGCCTCTGGTAACTGCCTCCGCTCCTGGCCGCGATCCCGTACTCGCCCGGCGGGACGTCCTTGTACGCAAACCGGCCGCTGCCGTCGCCGGCTGAGCTGAAGCCGCTCGAGAGTCCGTCGGAATGGATTTCCAGGCTCACGAACGCGTCGGAAGACGGAGTCCCAGTCGCGTCGAGCACGGTTCCCGAGATCGAGTAAGTCCGTCCCCGGCGCATCCGGAGCTCCACTGTGGAAGTGCCCGGACCACTCACGGTGGCTGTCCGGTCCGCACCTTCCGCATCGGTGATGCAGGTTCGCAGCAGGCGCTCGCGCGGCGCGCGTCGGCGACTGCCGGTGAAAACACGGCCGATGCCAGGCTCGGCGCAGACGGTGTAATCCCCGGGGGGAAGCGGGTACAGCCTGATGACACCGCGATCGTCGGTGCCGCGGCGAATGTCGACGAAGATTCTCGCCCCTGTCGCTGCCGATCTGAGCGTTACGCGCGACCGCGCCACGGGCTCGCCAACGTCGTCCACGACGCGAACCTCGAGCACGCCGGCGCGCCGGAGGGCGATGTCGACATCGGCTCGCACCTCCCTCTCCCGCAAGGCGATCTGGCTTCCTCTGAGAGGATCGACATAGCCTCCCGGCAAGTACGTCGCGCGATGTGACGGGTTCTCCGCCGACACGAGATACTGGCCCGGACGCAGCGCGCGGAACACGTACCGCCCCTCGCCGTCCGCCGTCGTCAACATCGACTCCGGGAACGCAGTCAGCCGGACGACGGCGCCAGGGACGGGTAGCCCCGATTCGGCATCGGTGATGCGGCCCCGTATCTCGCTCGTTCCGGCCGGCGCCGGGCCCGAACCGGGTTCCTGCGCGAAGCCGACGACCAGCAGGAAGGGCAGCAGGGCGGTCATCGCCGTGGAAGCTTGCGTACGCGGACATCGAGCGTCTGCCGATCGCCCTCGCCAAACGTCACGCGATCGGCAACGCGGGCCAGATCCTCGAGCCGTTCTGGCTCGAGGAAGAGGAGATGACGGTCTTGCGGCGAGAGCGCCGCTACGAAGTATTCACCCGGCAGCAGGGTTCCCAGCGGCATGACACCCTCGGTCGAGATCGGAGCCTCGGGGAAGAGGTTCGCCGTCCTCCATCTCGCGGGGTCGACGGGAAACACGACGGCATGATGCTCGGTGGAGGGCTGCCCCTGGTCGAGAATCCGGGCGGACGGACGGGCGGCCCTGTTCGTGACGGAGATCTCGATCGGGCGCGACCCGGGGTTGGCGCTGAACTCGACGACCTGTCCCGTGATGTCGCGATCGCCATGTCGCACGGACGCGACGACCCAGCCGTCGGGCAGTCCGGATAACCCGACGAACCGTGGCAGTTGGAAGAAGCCCTCGAGCACGAACGTCAGGTCGTCCTCCACGTCGGTCATCACAGGCAATCCGCCGAATCCCGGCAGGTCCCGCGGGCTGCCCAGAAACACGGAGATCCCTCGTCGGGTAAATGGCGGCCGCTGCCCGCCCTCGAACCGTACGCGACCTGCAATCTTCTCCCCCTTCGACAACGTAATCGTCAGGCCGTCCACGTCTGCGTGGCCGATCTCGACGGGCACGAACGCCATCTCGTGCTCGCGCGCGGGCGGCCGCCGGTCGTCGGGGGTCTCCGGGCCGCCGAGGGAAGCGATCAGCATGTAGGAGCCGGGAATCAGACCGTCGATGTCGAAACGGCCTTCGTCGGTGTGAACGCCAGTGTCCCCGCCGCCTCGATGACCGACACCGACTGCCCCGACGCGTGCACGCGTTGCGGGAGCGCCGGATGCGTCGACGACCACTCCGGACAGCGAGTAAGTACCACTGCGCTGCATCCGGATGTCGATCGACGCGATGTCCATGTCAACGACCGCGACGTCGGCGGCCGTAGTCTCCGATGTGGCGGACGGATGGCAGGTTCGGACGAAGCGCGAGTCACTGGCCGGCAGGGGACCAAGGCTTCCTGAGCCGTCCGCGAATGCGCAGACGCGATACCGGCCCGGCGGGAGACCAAAGGCCCGGTACTCGCCGCGGTCGTCCGACAGGATGCCGTCGCTCGGGTGCGGAAGGCCTTCCCGGAGAACGGCGATCTCGACGCCGCTCATGGGCTCGCCGTTCTCGTCGAGCACGCGGCCCTCGATCGCGAGCGCTCGTGTGAGCGCGATGTCGGCTCCGGTTCTGACCTCGCCCGGCGCCAGGGTCACTGCCGGCCGCGGCCGCGCCGGCAGGGAAGCACGCGGTTCCGGATCGCCAAGGAGCTGGAGCAGATGAGTCGCGCGCAGCTCGCCGGGACTGGCCGCGACGGCGTACCTGCCCGGCGGGAGACCTGTGAATTCGTAACGCCCGTCCGGATCGGTCTCGATCTCGTGCCGCTCACCCGACCCACCGATCAGGACGACCGCTGCGCGCGCGATTGGCCGGCCGGAGCCTTGCTCGGTGACGCGACCGGAGATGGCGCCCAGGTCAGGGGAGGGTGTCACGTCGCGCGAGGTCGGCACAGCCGCCTGCAGGAGCAGGCAGAGCGCGCCGACAGCGAGAGTGGGCGTGGGCGTACGGCCGACCTCCGGCTGCGGCAATTCTACTGCGGACCGGGTGAATCAGTCGGGAGGCCAGAGTCGCTGACGAAGCAGAAGGCTCGTTTCCTGGCGGCTTCATGCCAGGATTAGCGCGGGGTGTCCGCCGGCAGCGCAGCGAAATCGGGATCCCGCGTCAGAACGAGCCCCAGAGTCTCCGGCACGTCCGCGCCGTCGAAGGCGCGCCGTCCAGTCAGCATCTCGTAGAGCAACGAACCGAATGCCCACACGTCACTTCGTTTGCCGGCCGCACGGCCCTTTGCCTGTTCCGGGCTCATGTAGGCGGCCGTTCCAAGGATGACGCCCACGCGGGTCATAGCCGGGCTCGTGATCGTGGGAGATGTCGCGACATCGGCGGTGTCAGCGGCCGGTGGATCGAGCGCTCGTGCCAGGCCGAAATCGAGCACTTTGACTGTGCCGTCCGGACGCAGCTTGACATTGGCCGGCTTCAAATCGCGGTGGATGATCCCCAGTTCGTGAGCGCTCTCCAGCGCATCGGTGATCTGTCGGGCGATCTGCAGAGCCTCGGGGACGGCGATGGCGCCGATGCCAACCCGGTCGGCCAGGGTGGGACCATCGACGAGTTCGAGTACGAGGGCCTGTATGCCCGCCGACCCCTCGAAACCGTAGATCGCCGCGATGTTCGGATGATTGAGCGACGCGAGGACCTGGGCTTCGCGCTTGAAGCGGGCGAGGCGATCGGGATCATGCGCGAACGGCTCCGGCAGGATCTTGATCGCGACCTCACGTTGAAGCTGAGTATCCCGAGCGCGGTACACCTCACCCATGCCGCCGGCGCCTAGCCGCTCCAGAACTTCGTACGGACCGAGCCGGGTTCCGCGATCCAGCGGCATGATGAGTGGCGGCGATTCTAGCAGCTTCCCGTCGCTGTGAGGGCTCGGGCACGTGGAGCAGCCATGCGCTGCGGCGGAATGGGGCTTCCGCCTGAAGGCGGAAGCCACGAGCGAGAACGGGATGGAAACTTCCGCCTGAAGGCGGAAGCCACCAGAGAGAACTGAGAGGCGGAAGCCACGAGGGGAAGCCTTTGATCTACGTTGGACCGCCGGCTTGCGCGCTCGCGCTGGCCCGCGCGGCGGAACGCGCGGGCCCGCCGGTAAGCGCCGGGGCCACCCGCGGCGTAGGTCCTCGACATGGAGAAGCTTCTCGGACCCTTCACGGCCAGCATCTACGCGCTCCTGCGAATCGTTGCCGGCTTTCTCTTCTTCCAGCACGGCCTGCCCAAACTCCTCGGCGGGTTCGGGAGGGCCGCCGCAGCCGAGCCATTGACGCAGCAATGGTTCGCCGGCGTGATCGAAGTGTTCGGCGGCGCGGCGATCGCCCTCGGCCTGTTCACCAGTCCGATCGCGTTCATCGCGTCGGGTGAAATGGCGGTGGCCTACTTCCAGGCCCACGCGCCGCGCGGCTTCTGGCCCATCATGAATGGCGGGGAACTCGCGGCGCTCTACTGCTTCGTGTTCCTGTACTTCGCCGCCCGGGGCTCGGGCAAATGGAGCATCGATGCGCTGAGAAGCGGGCGCCGTTGAAACCGCCACCTGGAACCCGGAACCTTGAACCCGGCACCACGAACCTGAAGAAGGCTCGCGAGGCTCCGCCTCAGACCGGCGACAGGCTCCGCCTCGCTGGATGGCATCGTTAGATAACGCCGCGCTGACGCGCGGGCGGCCTTGACCCCCGGAAGAACTTGACTCATTCGTACAAGTTCTGAGGGCTCAAGGCCTCTTTAGTACCCCACCCGGCGTTGCCGGACCCACGATGTCACGAAACAGGCGCGCCCCGGCGGAGCGGGGAGCGGGGATCGTGGGGCCCCGCGAGCGACGGCGATGGGGGGTCCGGCGGGGCGAAGCCCCCCGGTTTCTTTTTAGTCCCCGCGCAACGCGACCGCCGGCGCCACGCGGGTCGCGCGTCTGGCCGGAACGTAGCACCCGCCCAGGGCCACCAGACCTAG
>DASPFV010000142.1:0-39370 GCA_035620975.1 Vicinamibacterales bacterium | reverse complement strand
CCGAGCCGGGGCGCAAGAGGGTCGCGAGCCAGCACGAGGTCCGCGATCGTGCGGAGCGCGACGATCCTGTCGTCGGGCTCCGGGACGCGCGCAAAGTACTCCCGGGCCCGTGCGTAGTTCCCCTGCTCGAAGGCGGCCTCGCCGGCGCCCGCGAGCGCCGCGCCGTCGCCCGGATCCGCGCCCAGCGCCGCCAGGAACTGCTCGAGCGCCCGACGCGGGTCGCCGGCCTCGAGGAACAGCCGGCCCGTTTTCGTCCGCGTGTTCGCGTCGTCGGGCAGCGTCGGGCTCAGCACGAGCAGCTCCGCCAGGGCGCGCCCTCGCTGCCGGTGGCGCAGGAGGAACTCGACGAGCTCCATCCGGACGCGCTGGCGCGAATCCAGCACGGAATCGCTCCACAGCGCGGCGAGCGTGTGCTCGTAGTAGCGGACGGCTGCAGCCTGGTCGCCCGCGCGCGACTCCAGTCGCGCCAGCTCGAGGTTGACGTCGGCGTCCTCCGGGTGCCGATCGCGAAGCCGGAGGAGCACCTGGAGCGCCTGTGCGTCCTGGCCGCTGTCGGCGAGCGCGCGCGCGAGCTCCAGTTGGTACTGATGGTTCTCCGGATTGGTAGCCACCGCGCGCCGCAGCGCGGCCGTGGCGCCAGCCGGGCGGCCGGCCTGGAGCTCGCGCGCGGCACGGTCGTACCAGCGGCCGGCATCGCGGAGCCGAAGCTCGCGGTTGCTCTGCGCCACGGTCTGCGTCAGCGCGAACGCCACGCCGGCAATCACGACCAGCACGGCCAGCTGAACCGTCTCGCGATGCACGACTCTGAGGCGCCACTGCAGCCCGGGCGGCTCCGGCTCGCAGCGCGCACAGCGATCGCCCGGCTGCGGGGCACCGCACACCGGGCAGGTACGCGTGGTGTCGGCGTGGTGATCCGAGGAAGACGGCCCGAGCTGCATCACTGCCGTAGGGTATCAAAGGCAGGTCGGCCGAACGTGTCGGCGCTGATCCGGTCACGTCCTCGCCGAATCGGTGCCGCTGGCCGTCTCGGGCGCGCAATTCTGCTCGTTCCCTGGCCTCACATCGCTGAACATCGCCAGCAGGTGGGATCAGGCTCGTGCGGGGGTCAGGTCTTGCAATAGCGTACGCGGGGGTCAAACGGCGGAGAACCAGGTCCTGCAACAACTTAAGGGCCAGCACACTCCGGCCGTCCAAGCAGCGGACCGGCGCCCTTGGCCCGGAGTACGTCAATGCAAGACCTGACCCCGCCTGGCTACTTCCCGGGCTCCTGGCCGATTTCGATGCGCCGGCCGCGGCGGACCTCATGCGATGGCGCCTGCAGCACGATCTCGAGCACGCCGTCCTTGAACGTCGCCTTCGCGCTGTCCGACACCGCACCCTCCGGCAGCTCGATCACCCGGCAGAACGAGCCGTAGCCCCGCTCGCTCCGGAACACACCCTCCCGCTCTTCCTCATGGTCGTACTTGCGCTCGCCCTGAATCGTCAGCGTGTCGTCACCGACCTCGACCGCGAGGTCTTCGCGCGAGAGGCCGGGAAGCTCCGCCCTGACCACGAACTCGTTCCCGCGCTGGAACGTCTCGATGGCCGGCGCCCAATCCGCGCGACGACCCTCACCGAAGAAGCCAGGCATCTGCCGGCCTCCCCAGACTTCGCCGAACAATCGATCCATGTCCTCCTGCATCCGCCGCAGCATCGAGAACGGACCCATGCCGGACAGATCGAACGGGTCCCGGCGTCTGAGACGATCCGGCCTTGTCTCGGCACGTTGGAGCCCTCGCTCCTGCGCCTTCTGACCGGAGCGGCTCTCTCCCTCACGTGTGTTGGCCATAGGTATGCTCCTTTCTACACGATGGATTGATGGCTGTGTGTCAGCGAACGCTGCAAGGTGGACGCCACGAAAATCCAGCTGGAAGCCCGCCCTTCGCCACGCCGGCCGTGTTGCCGTTCCATACGGATCCGTCTGGCAGAACGACAGCGACGCTGAGAGACGGCGGAGGAGCTCGAGCCTTTCAGCCGAGAGCCGACCCATTCGCAGAGGAAGCCACCTCACCCCGCCAGCACGTACGCCAGCGCGATGCCCGCGGCGTAGACCACGGCAATCGCCCCCGTGTCCCAGGAGACCGCGAACCGCTTGGTCAGCACGCGGTAGGTCAACCCCACTAAGAACAGCCCGTTCATCGTCATCACCGCGAGCACCGCCACGCCGTGACTCGCCTCGGCCTCCGCCAGCAGCGATCCCCGCGTGTACCACACGTCGTCCAGCCCCAGGATCAGCAGGTTGAACAGGTTGCTGCCCAGCACGTTGCTGACGCCCAGATCGATGGCGCCGATCCGCACGGCGGCCAGGGACACGACGATCTCCGGCAGCGACGTCGTGAGCGCGATGAAGAGACTCCCCACGAACGCCTCGCCGAGCCCGGTCTGCCGCGCGAGCTCGGCGCCCACACGAGGCAGCCACAGCGCCGCACCGATGACCAGAACGGCGGCGAAGCTGTAGCGGACTGCGGCGGTCCGGGTCGGGATCTCCGCGTACAGCAGCTCCTCGGCAACCTCATGGGCTTCCCGCGCGCGGCGGTGCCGCTCATGGGTGAAGATCACGCGCATGCCGACGAAGTACACCGCGATCATCACCGGTGCCCAGACGCCGACCCACCCCAGCATCGGCAGGCGCGGACCGCCCAGCAGGCCGAACCCTGCAATTCCCAGCAGGACGAGCCCGAATCCTATCGACAGCGCGTGACTCTGGTGGGCGCGGGTGCTGAGCGGTTCGGGCTGGAACACGTCCATCATCGAGAGGATCAGGAGATTGAACATGCAGCTCCCGAGCACGTCGCCGACGGCGATGTCGGGAAGCGGGGCGAGCGCCGTGGCTCCGAACCCGGTGAACAGCTCGGGCAGGCTCGTCGTCGCCGCGAGGAGCACCACGCCGATCCAGCTCCGTCCAAGGCCCGACTTCTCCCCGAGCACGTCCCCGTAGCGGGCGAGCTTCACGCCGGCGAAGACGATGACGAGGGCGGTGGCGACGAACTGCAGCGCGATCATCGCCCGGCGCTCCCGGGCCCCTCGTGCCGCCAGACGAAGCGGGACCCGAGCTCCGCGAGCCCCCACGCCAGCAGCGCCGCGCCGAAGACGACGGCCCAGAGCTCAATCGGGATCGCCGCGTTGCCCAGCAGGCCGGCCGTGAACGGCAGCGAGGCCGCCCCGATCTGGACGACGATGCCCGCGACGACGGCCCCATGCAGGTATCGGTTCGGCAGAGGACGCATCCACGTGTGCCTCGAGGGGTACGTGAGCAGCAGCTGCCCGATGGCCATCAGGTGGAACGCCACCGCCCTCGTCACCTCGAGATCGTAGCCGAGCCGCGGCACCAGCCCCAGCACCGCCAGCGCCAGCAGCGCCTTCATCGCCCCTGCTCCGACCACGAAGTTGGTCGAGATCCGATCGAGCAGGGGGGAATCGACGGGTCTCGGCGGCTGCTGCATGACGCCCGGCGTGCGGTCGAACGCCAGCGCGAGCGCCGGGAGGCCGTCCGTCATGAGGTTGATCCACAGGATCTGGGCGGCCGTGAGCGGCACCATCAGCGTGCCGTCGCTGTCGCGGAGGTCGATGGCGAACGCCAGCAGGGCGCCCGTCGCGACGAGCAGCACTTCCGACAGGTTGGTCGAAAACAGGAACCGCAGGAACTTCTGGATGTTCTCATAGATGCTCCGGCCCTCCTCGACGGCGCCGACGATGGTGGTGAAGTTGTCGTCGAGCAGGACCAGGTCGGCTACCTCGCGGCTCACGTCCGAGCCGCGCTGCCCCATCGCGACGCCGACGTCGGATCGCTTGAGGGCCGGGGCGTCGTTGACGCCGTCGCCCGTCATCGCGACGATCTGGCCCTGTGCCTGCAGCGCGGCCACGAGCTGCAGCTTCTGCTCCGGCCGCACCCGGGCGAACACGTTCGCCTCGCCCAGCGCGTCCTGCAGCGCTTCGGCCTGATACTCGTCGAGATCCTCGCCGGTGAGCACGCGGACGCCCGGAATGCCGATCTGCTGCGCCACCGCGAGCGCGGTCGCCGGGTGGTCGCCCGTGATCATGACGATGCGGATGCCGGCGGCGAGCGCCTTGCGCACGGCATCCGGCACTTCCGGCCTCGGCGGATCCCAGAAGAGGGCGAGCCCGAGCAGCCGGAGCCCCTCTTCCCGTTCGCCTTCTCCCCATGCGATCGCGAGGACCCTGAAGCCCTCGTGGGCGTAGGCATCCGCCTTTTCCCGCCAGGAATCGCGATCGCCTGGCGACAGGCTGCACCGGTCGATCAGGACCTCGGGCGCTCCCTTGAGGTAGCTCACCGCTCGGTCCGCCTCACGGACCGTTGCCCGCGAAAACTTCCACGCGCTGTCGAATGAGCGGACGGAGACGAGGGGCCGTTCGTGCCGCAGCTGCGCGGGATCCACGCCGTGCTGCGCGGCGTGGCGCAGCAGGCCGAGCTCGAGCGGATCGCCCGCCCCCGTGCTCAGGTCCGCATCGTTGGCGAGCACCACCGCGGCGAGGGCCCGGGGCAGATCCCCCACGTCGAGCGACCGCACCTCCATCCGGTTCTCGGTCAGCGTGCCCGTCTTGTCGGTCGCGATCACCGTGACGGACCCGAGCGCCTCGACGGCCGAAAGCCGTCGTACGACAGCGCGGCGCCGGGCCATGCGCTCGACGCCCAGCGCCAGCGCCACCGTGAGCACGGCAGGCAGCCCCTCCGGCACGGCAGCCACGGCGAGCGCCACGGCGAAGATCACGACGGCCGGGGTGCGCTCGAACCCCTCGGCCAGGATGCCGAGGAAGCCGAGCGACGCGGCGAGCAGCAGAACCCACCACGCAATCTGATGCCCGAGACGATCCACACGCCGCTCGAGCGGCGTTCTGGCCAGCTCGATGTCGCCGAGCATCGAGGCCAGCCGTCCCATTGCGCTGGCCGGACCCGTCTTCGTGATCTCGAGATAGGCCTTTCCACGGACGAGCAGCGTGCCGCTGAAGGCGTCCTCGTCGTCCCCCTTGTCGCACGGCACCGATTCGCCTGTCAGGATGGATTCGTCGAGCATGACGCCGTGGGCGTCGAACAACCTGCCGTCGGCCGGCACGCGGTCACCGGCCTCGAGCCGGACGACATCGCCGGGCACCAGCGCGTGAATCGGCAGGTGCACGAGGTGACCGTCTCTGAGCACCCAGGCCTGTGCCCCGGCCAGGGCCTTCAGCCGCGTCAGCGCGGCTTCGGAGCGCTGCTCCTGGTACAGCCCCAGCGCCGCGTTGAACAGGAGGATCAGGGCGATGGCCATCGCCTCAATCGGCCAGCCGTGGCCGCCCTCGTACACCCAGAGGCCGAAGTCGAACGCCAGCGCGAAGAGCAGGATGTAGATGAGCGGACTGGCGAACTGACGCGCGAAGCGCCGCCAGAGCGGCTCCGGCGGCTTCTCGGGCAGCGCGTTGGGACCCATGCTGGCCAGACGCCGCGCCGCCTCGGCACCCGACAGTCCGCCGGCCGTCCGCCGGGACTGGGATATCACGCGCTCTGGTACGTTCGGCATGCCCTTTCCCCGCCCGCGTCCCGGGAGATCACGAAGATAATGGAGCGATGATCTCCCTTTCGAGTGTACTGCTTGATGTGGACGCTGCGGCCGCGGATCACCCGGCGCTGGAGCGCGCGGCGGACCTTGCCGCCCGCTGCGGCGCGCAGTTGAAAATCGTCGACGTGCTGCCCTGGCTGCCGGCAGGAGTGCGGAGGATCCCCGGTGTGAATCTCGAGCAGGAGCTCGTCGCGTACCGGCACGGCAGGCTCGAAGCGCTGGCCGCCAGCGTAAGCCGCATCCCGGTCTCCACGAGCCTGCTTCGCGGGCGCCCCGCGACGGCACTCGTGCAGGAGGTGCTGGCCGGAGGGCACGATCTGGTCGTCCGCTCACATGACCGCGATCTCGCGGGCTCGCCCCGGCTCTACGGCGCGGTCGACATGGAGCTGCTGCGCGTGTGTCCCTGTCCCGTCTGGCTGATCGGCCGGGGACCGTCGCACACACCCCGGCGGATTGTCGCGGCCGTCAACGCGGAGGCGCCCGAGCCGACCGAGCAGGAGTTGAACAGAACGGTGACCGAGTGGGCCCTGACGCTCCGGGACCTCACCGGCGCCGGGATCACGCTGTTGTATGCGTGGATCCCGTTCGGTGCGAGCCTGCTGGAGGCCCGGCTCTCCGAAACCGAGTTCGCCGAGTACCTGGAGGAGGCGCGCCGTGCGGCGGACTCGGCGATGCGTGCCTTCACCGACTCCTTCGACGGCCGGCTGAGCAGCGCCACGATCGAAGTCGTGCGGGGCGAGCCGGACCGCGCCATCGCGGACTTCGTCCGTTCGCACGAGATCGATCTCGTCGTCCTGGGCACAGTGGCGAGAACGGGAATCCCCGGGTTGCTGATGGGTAACACCGCCGAGCACGTGCTGCGCCGCCTCCAGGGATCCGTGCTCGCGGTCAAGCCAACGGGATTCGTCTCGCCGATCGCACCAGCCTGAACCGCGCGTCCACCTCGACCATCTCACCTTGGGCCCGAGCCGACTCTGATCGGCAGGCCCCCTCCGTCCGGGCACCGGCGGCGCCGCCGAGGCGGACCGCGCGGCGAGCGGTGGGCCACTGAGGTGACGCGTCATGCGACTGATCGGAGCTGCGTCGATCGTGTTCGGCCTCGCGCTGACTTTCGCTGCGGCCGCGCGCACGGCGCTCGGCCCCAGGTCTGCTTCGGCCTTGCGCGGCGGCTCGTGTCCCGGAAGCCGTTCACCAGCAGGAGGCTTACCGCTATCTCGTGCCACGAGGGGCGTCGCTGCCGGTAACCGATCACGCCACCTGTACCGTGTTGTCGCGCCCGCTCTATCCTGAGCTGACCGAGGACGAGGCGCGAAGCCGCCGAGGCTGTCTCTACGTGGCATGAACAACAGCCGTGAGCCAGCCTCCAGGGCGCCCCGCCACCACGAGAGGCGCCTTGGGTGCACCGGCGACGCTCCGGCTTCACGCGTCGGAGGCGGTCGCCTTTCGGGCAAAGGTCGTGGCGCCGATGAGGCGAACCTCCGTATAGCGGGGCGGGACCACTTCTTCGAGCGCCACCCGCCGGTTGCCGTCGTGGTCCGGGGCGTAGACGCGAGGCTCGGTATTGTGGACGGCGATGATGCCGCCCGGTTTCAGGAACGGAGCCCAGCGCTCAAAGGCGGCCCGGGCCCCCTGACGCGACTGATCACCGTCCAAGAAAAGCAGGTCGATCGGGTTGATCCACGACTGCGCGATCTCACCAGCCGTACCCTGGTGCACGTCCACCCAATCTGCGAGTCCGGCGCGGCCGATGTTCTCGTCGAAGCGCTCGCGGAGCGTTCCGCCTCCCAACTCGGCGAGGATTCTCTCGTAGACCGGCACCGAAAACGCGTCGCCCGAACAGTCGAACGGATCGACGCAGTGTACCTTGCCGGAGCCGCGCATCTTCCGCGGGCCGGCCAGGACAACCGTCCCTGAGCCCAGGAAGGAGCCGATCTCCACGATGATCGCCCCGTCTGGCAGTCCATAGCTGGTGAGAGCCAGGGTCCTGGCCTCTTCACCCCGAAGCCACCCGGTGATGCGGCTCGACAAATGGAGATACTCGGCGATCTGCTCCGTGGGACCCTGATCCTCGACGGCGCGGACGACGCACACCTCAACCTCGGGGGCCTTCCAGCCCTTACTCGAGAACCAGGCTACGTTCTCGACGAGTGGATCCCACGTCAGCGAGTAGCGCCCGGGCTGCCATGGCGGCAGCACGTGCGCCACCAGCCTGATCGTCTCCCCCGGCCGGACGGTGAGCGGCAGACGGGTCCGGGCTCCCTCCCACTCGTACGGCTCTCCCGAGGCGTCGAACCAGTGGTACGCGAGGGAGATCTCGGGCACTCCGAGGCTGGGGCCGGGCCACTCATGAGGGCTGTCGTTGCGCAGACGGAGCTCAACTGGACAGATGTGCCCCGCCCTCATCTGCGACGGACATTCGCCGCAATCCACGGTTGCTCGAAAGAGATCTGTCGTGTACTCACATTCCTTGCGCTCGGCCCGTCGCATGTCGCCCAGGCTGACGTAGGTAGCCGGACGTCGGGCAGGCTCCCGCCCGCGTCCGTCTACCTCGCTCCGCCACGGCGCATCGGCGCTCGGGAAGGGACGCACGAGCACCGTCGCTTCATCGGGGAAATAGTAGGAAGGGAGGCTGTGACCTGGAGCAATCGCCTCGTACTGCGCCAGCTTCTGTCGCCGCCGCTCCTCGCTATGGTAGACGAGGTCGAAGTGATAGATCGAACCGTCGCAGAAGTAGCCACCCCCTCCCTGCACGACGTAATCCGTATGAAGTTGACCGGGGAAACTCACCAACGATCGGATGTTGCGGAAGAACCTGAGTTGCCAGTCAGGCCACCAGGGATCCTGCGCAATCCACCGTTCGGGCCCGATCACCCAGCGTCGCGGGAGCCAGTAATGAGTGTAGTCGCGATCTGTCATCAGGCGCGGCAGCGCCCCGACGAGTCCCGCGCTCGGCATTTCATCGTGATCGAGACGAAGGATCCAGTCGCCACTGCACTGGTCGTTCAGCCAGGCCAGGGCCCGCTCCGAGGTACCGATCGGCTCCAGCCGGAACAGCTTGTCTGCATACGCGGCGCAGATGTCCTCTGTGGCATCGGTGCTCGAAGAATCGACGCCGACGACGACTTCGTCGGCGAAGTCCCGACCCGCGCGCAGGAGTTCCTCGATGTAGCCGGCACAATTGAACGCGAGAATTCCCAGTGACAGTCTCACGGCTCCCCCTGCCTCCGCCCACGAGCTCACGATAGACGATGCGACACTCGCGTTGGTGTGTCGCCACGAAAAGTGAATCGCCTGCTCCAGTCCCTCCGCTACAACGTTTTCGCGCTCGCTGTCGTTGTGCGGCAGCTGGAGCATGGCGTCGGTGATCTCCTGCTCCTCCCACGGATCCACCAGCACTCCGGCCGATCTTGTGATCTCCGGGAGTGAGGTCGTCCTCGACGTGATGATGGCGGCGCCGCAACGTATCACGTCAAACACCGGCAGGCCAAACCCCTCAAAGGGACGGGTACACGAAGCCGAAGCGATTCTGGTAGAACCACTGTAGCGCATCGTCACTGACATACCGCGTCGCTATCACGTCCGAGCCCAGCCCAGATCATTCACCAGCGCGTCGAAGTACCCATCAACCGTCCGTGCCCGCCTGCTGCGACAGCGGCAAGGCCCGGCACTCGTGCTCCATTGATTTGGCGCAGGCTCGGAACAGCCGTCCAGGGTGGGCGGTGGCCCCCCGCCGGGCTGTCGGAGGAGCAAGGAGCTGAGCAGAGTCCGAGAAGGATCGTTCGGTTAACCGCGAGACGGCCTTAATTACGATCGGGTGCTCGGGCTGAACCTGACCGGCGTCCAGAAGGCAGACCTCGTGGAGTTCCTGAAGACGTTGTGATGCGAAGGCCGCGAGGGAGGATCCGGGGCGTGCCCGCCTACTCGAGGTCGGCCGCGCGCACGGCGCTCGGCCCCAGGTCTGCTTCGGCCATGCCTGGCGGCTCGGGTTCCGGGGAGGTCAGCGCCCCGCGGCGCAGCCGCCCGTATGCGCGCCGCATCACGCCGGGCATACAGCACACGCCGACCTCGAGAAGCCGGAGCCGCGCTCTGGGCCAGCGTGCCGCCTCCCATGTCCGGGCGCGGCCGAGGGCCGCACCGGCAGGTCCGTACGCGCCCGCCAGCAGGAGCCGTTTGGCGGCGTCCAGTTCGAGGTAGACCTGGTACTCCGCCATGTGCTGCCTGAGCAGGTCCTGCTGCACCGGTGTCAGCGGCAGGGTGGCCTGGAGGTCCTGCATGACTTCGATGGCGGCGTGGGCCATCGCTCGTCTGTCGTCCGAGAGGCTGCCCGGCCGCTGCCGGTGTTCGACCAGGACGGTCCGGTGATATGCGATCCGCGCCCCTCGCTGCGCGAGGCGCACCCACAGATGGAAGTCCTCCGATCGCCTGAATCGTCCGTCGAAGAGGCCGGCGTCGATGACACACTGCCTTCGTACGACGACGCACGAGGTCAGGACCGTGCACTCGCCACGAAGGAGCTTCTCGAACGTGACAGGTCCGCGCGACGGCGCCATGCTCATCTGCTCGCGTCCGGCGACCGGGACGTCGCCGACGATCACGCCGTTGGAGTACACCAGATCGATCGACGGGTCCGCGCTCAGCAGCCGCATCTGCGTGGAGAGGAACTCCGGCCTCCACACGTCGTCGCTGTCCAGAAAGGCGATGAACTCGCCGCGCGCCCGCAGAATGCCGTTGTTGCGCGCGCCGCTCGGGCCGGCATTCGGCTGGACGACGTAGACGATCCGCTCACGAAACGGCTGCAGCGCCCGCTCCAGATCGGGGGTGTCTGGCGAGCCATCGTTCACGACGATCAGCTCGTACCGGTCGAACGTCTGACGCAGCACCGACTCGACCGTGCGCCCGATGAACTGTGCGGCGTTGTAGGCGGGCACGATGACGCTGACCGCGATTTCCGGCGCGTGCGTCCGGGCAAGCCCGGCCGTGCCGTTCGTCGCCTGGTCCGGAGGGTGTTCGAGCGGAGTCATTGGGCAGGCGAGGGGAATCTGAACAGGCGCGGGTTACATCGAATCATCAGCCTCGGGCAGCTGTGCAATACTCAGGCCAGGGCGGCGCGCGCGCCGGCCAATCACGCGCCGCCGCGCTGTGGCACAAACCCGGAGAGGCCGCTGAGCCACGAGCGGAACTCGACATCGGTCGTCTCCATGGTGTCGATCACGCGGGGAAGACGCAGCGGATCCGACCGCCCGCTCGCGAGCTGGGGATCGCACGTCGTGGCCGTGACCACGCCGCGCGACCGCAGCCATGGAAAGAACATCGGATCGACATCGCCGCTGGGATAGCAGAAGTGACGCAGCTCGCTGCGCGCGCGTCCGACGCTCTCGAGCTCCGCGATGTTGTCGTCGACCTCGCGCAGGAAGAGCGGCTGATCGCGAGGCGTCCGGTGACGGTGCGTGTGGAGCTGCAGATCGACCAACCCGGCGTCCAGGGAGCGCAGCTCCTCCGGCGTCATCAGCTGATACATGCGACTGGCCAGGAACGCGCCCCAATCGAACCCGAGCCCCTCACAGAGCCGGCGCAGGAGAAGGTCTTTCTGGGGGCCGTTCAGCCGCCGGGCGTTCAGGTGCGCGCGGATGCTCCGGAAGAGGGACGTGCGCCCGGCCCGGTGGTCGGGCACGCGTACCTGTCCGCCCTCGGATGTCAGCGGGCCCGTGTCGAGCGGGCGTCCCCGGCCTTTCCACAAGAGGTACCAGGCCGCGACGTCGAACACCGGCCGCGGGAACCGGCAGTAGTACGAGGTGACGTAGACCGTCGCCGGGTACCCGAACCGCTGCAGCAGCGGATACGCCCTGGCCTTGAAGTCGTACAGGCCATCGTCGAACGTGAGCGCAACGCTGCGCGGCGGCAGGTCGGAGGCGAACAGGCGCTCGACCGCTTCGTCGAGCGGGAGCACCGCGCACCGTTCCCGGCGGAGAATCTCGAACCGGTGCTGCAGGTGATCGACCGAGACGTGCTCCTCGGAGCACTCGTGTTCGTCCTGCAGGGACACGCCATGGTAGCAGAGGATGAGCAGGCGTTCAGTGCGCCAGCGCGTCCGGGCCGTGAGCCTGAACGCGCCGAGGCTCTCCGCGGTCCCGAGCGCCGCGAGCTTGATCGTTCGCAGCGTTCCCAATCAGCCGACTCCGGTGCTCCATCGTGCGCTCAGGTCTGACCTCTCGCGCAGAACGGCAAGAACACCTCTCTGCCAGTCCCATGCCGAGTATAGCCGGAGGAACCGGCTCGCCGGATGAGCTTCGAGAGAGCCGAGGGCGCGGCCCTCGCGTGCCAGCGTACCGGCTGCGTATCGACGGCGTCGAGCGTCTTTCCAGCAGCTGGCAGATGGTGGCAGGATCGCGCTGCCGTCGGCGAGTCAGCGGTGCCACGACGGCTGACTCGCGGACCGGCGAATTGGCCTCGAGCCGGCGATCTCAATCGGCACGGCCTGACACGCGCGCCACTGAGCGCGGCTCATGGAGGGCCTGGCGGCATGGAACGATTCTTCTGGATCTGCGCGGCGGGGGCGGCCGGGACGGCCGCACGCTATCTCGTCGCGGGCTGGGCGGCGCGGCGGCTCGGCAGCGCCTTCCCGTACGGCACGCTGATCGTCAACCTCGCCGGGTGCTACCTGATCGCGGCAGTCATGCAGGGAGCGCTGTCGCTCGGATGGTCTCCGACGGTCCGCGCCGCGGTGACTATCGGCTTCCTCGGCGGGTTCACCACGTACTCCAGCTTCAACTACGAGACGATGCGGCTCTTCGAGGAGGGCGCGACAGCGTCGGCTGCGCTCAACGTCGCGGGCACGCTGCTCGGCGGTCTGCTCGCGGGGTGGCTCGGGCTCCTGACGGCACGCGAGGTCCTGGGACGGGCAGGAGGGCTGTGAGTATGCGCGTACTGGACGGCGAGCAGTTCCTCGTCCGGATCTTTCTCGGGGAGTCGGATCAATGGCGCCACACGCCCCTGGCGCGCGCGATCCTCGAGCGGCTTCGCGCCGAGGGCTTTGCAGGCGCGACGGTCGTCCATGGCGTGGCGGGCTTCGGCGCGAGCAGCGTGATCCACACCGCCAGCCTGCTCGAGCTCTCCACCGATCTGCCGGTCGTGATCGAGGTGGTGGACGATCAGGCGCACGTCGACCGTCTCCTTCCGATCCTCGACCAGATGATCACGGGCGGAGCGCTGGTGACCGTCGAGCGGGTGCGGGTGCTGCGCTATGCGGCGGCGCCGAAGCGATAGTCTTCCTACGCCGGCGTTTCTCAGCGGCCTGTGGACTCACTCCAGTTCGCGCCGGACCCGCTCGGTGATCACCGAAGTGCCGGCCTGACCGCCGCATTCGACGGGGACGAGAGTGCCGTCGGCAAACGCCCGCTCGACCGCCCCGCTCAGCTCTGCCGCACCCCGCACACACGCCGGCTCCCCGTGCCGCTCCCCCAGCCACTCGAGCATCAGGGCTGCGGAGAGAAACATCGCGGCGGGATTGGCCAGTCCCCGGCCGGCGATGTCGGGTGCCGTGCCGTGACAGGGCTGGAAGACGGCATGGTTCTCCCCCACGTCCGCCGAGGGCGCCATGCCCATGCCCCCGATCAGGCCGGCCCCCAGATCCGAGAGGATGTCACCGAACATGTTCTCGGTGACCAGCACGTCGAACTCCCACGGCCGCCGGACGAGGTGCAGCGCGGCCGCGTCCACGTACATCGAGTCCGCCTGAATGTCCGGATTCCGCGCCGCCCTTTCCAGGAAGATGCTGCGGAAGAACGCCATCCCAGGCAGGACGTTGGCCTTGTCGACGCACGTCACGCGGGACCGTCCGGTCCGCCTCCGGCGCTTGCGCGCGAGGGCGAAGGCGAAATCGAAGAGTCGCTCGGACGTGTCCCGGCTGATGCGCATCGTGTCGAGCACCGCCGTGTCTCCCTGGCGCTCGGTCAGCGTCCTCGCCGCGAACAGCCCCTCCGTCGACTCGCGGACGACGACGCAATCCACCTGCCGCGCCCGCGCATCCGCGAGCGGAATCGGCACACCCGGGAGCACCCGGATCGGACGGACGCCCGCATACAGACGCAAACGCTCGCGCAGCTCGATCTGCGGAACGATCTCGGTGCCGTTGGGGTAGCGCACGTCCGGGAGCCCCATCGCACCGAGAAGGATCGCATCGGCGGATGCCGCCGCGCGGATCACGTCATCCGGGAGGGCGACGCCGGTGTCGCGATAGAGATCGGCGCCGGCGGCGTGCGACTCGAGTCGGAGACGAAACCCTCCGACGCGCGCGACGAGGGGCTCGAGCAGGGACAGACAGGCGGACATGACCTCGCGCCCGATCCCGTCCCCGGGGATCACGGCCACGCGCAGCTCACGCATGCTCCCCCTCCGGATCGCGCCTCGGACTGGCCGTCATGGCACCACCAGGATGCGCTGTCCGCTCGCCGCCGATGCGTAGGCCGCTTCCACGACCCTGATGGTCCGGAGGTAGTCCAGGCCGCTCGACTCGAACGGCCGTCCCGAAAGCATGCAGTCCACGAAGTGCCGCTGGAGAAAATACACGCAGTCGCCGGCGAAGTTCACGTCCGCCCGGTCGTAGTCGAGGTCACGTTCCGCCTCGCCGAGGGGCTTGATGCGGATGTTCGAGTCGGGGTCCAGCGTGAGGTGGCCGCCGGTCGCGTCGGCGCGCAGCCGCCCGAACGTGAAACGCGGCGAGCGCGCCTCGCTCTCGTTGTAGCGGTTCGCGTCCCAGATCGCCGTCGCGCCGCTGACGAACGTCAGCAGCAGCTGCCCGGCGTCCTCTCCCCTGATGAGGGGATTCAGGCGGCGAAGGCTCGCGAACACGCCCGCGACCTCTCCCAGCAGGAATCGGAAGGTATCGATGAAGTGGACCCCCGTCTCGTACACCAGGAGCCTCTGGTAGTCGCGGAAGAACGGCTGGCGAGCGAGGTACGCGTCGGGCCCCCACCCGTCGCCCGTGCGCATCGTGAACGCGATGTGCGTGAACTCCCCGATCTCTCCGCCCACCTGCACCGCCTTGATCGCCCGGTACCACGGCTGCCACCGGAAGTTCTCGTGCACCATCAACCGGACGCCGCGGCGCCCGGCGAGCTCGACGATTCGCCGGCTGGCCTCCAGCGTCGGCGCGAGCGGCTTCTGACAGACGATGTGCACGCCGCGTTCCGCAGCGTAGCCGCAGATCTCCTCGTGCGTGTCCGGTGGTGTGACGATGTCCACGAAGTCCGGGTGCTCGGCGTCGAGCATCGCCCGCCAGTCGCAGTAGGATCGCGGCACGCCGTAGCTCGCCCCGACACTCGCGGCCCTGTCCTCGCGGAGGTCGCAGATCGCCGTGAGCTCGACTTCGGGGATGCGCGTCCACGCTTCGTAGTGGAACGGCGCGAAGTACCCCGCGCCGACGCCGACAGCCCTGAGCCGGCGGCCGGCAGAAGCGGGAGAATCCCCGCGCACCACGGCGCCTCGTGACATACGAAGGTCAAGAGCGTATGGGGTGACTCACGGCGATGTCAAAGCACCGCTCGATCGACGTCCACGAACTCCGGCCCTTCGGCTCGAACCTGCGCCGGCCCGAGTGCGTCGTCGCGACCCGCGAGGCCGTATTCGTTCCGGACTGGAGCGGCGGTGTGACGCAGATCGCGTGGGACGGCTCGCAGCAGACGGTGTTGCCGCGCCGCAGCCATGTGAACCTGCGTCCGAACGGCATCGCGCTCTGCCCCGACGGCTCCTTTCTGCTGGCCAACCTGGGCGAGGAGGGCGGCGTCTGGCGGCTGCCTCGCAACGGCGACCTCGAGCCGTTCCTGACCGAGGTGGACGGCGTGCCGCTGCCGCCTGCCAACTTCGTCATCACCGATGCTTCCGGACGCACCTGGATCTCGGTCAGCACGCGGGCGAGACCGCGTCACCGGGCCTGGCGCCCCGACCATCGGGACGGCTTCGTGGTCGTCGTCGACGAAGCTGGCGCCCGCATCGCCGCCGAGGGCCTGCACTACACCAACGAGGTGCGGCCGGACCCCGCGGGTTCGTGGCTGTACGTCGTCGAGACCTTCGCGAAGAGACTGTCCCGATTCCGTATCACCCCTGCCGGAGAGCTCCGTGCCCGGGAAACCGTCGCCACGCTGGGCGCTGGCTGTTTCCCGGACGGATTCGAATTCGACCGGGATGGCGCGATCTGGCTCACCAGCCTGATCAGCAATCGCCTGCTGCGGGTGGCGGACGGCGACGTGCAGACGATCCTGGAAGATGTCAATTTCCCGTTCGTCCACGCCGCGGAACAGGCCTTTGCCGAAGGACGCCTGGCGCCCGAGCACCTGGGCCCGATTCCCGGAACCACGCTGCAGCAGCTGACGAGCATCGCTTTCGCAGGGCCGGACGGCCGGACGGTCATGCTGGGTTCCTTGCACGCGACGTGTCTCTATCGCTTTCGCGCTGACGTGCCGGGCGCGGCGGCGGTTTAAAGAGAAACCGGGGGGCTTCGCCCCGCCGGACCCCCCACCCCACCCCAGCGCGTACAGAACGCGCGCCGGGCGGCATCGCGGCCGTCGCGCGCCTTTCATGGCTTCGCGGGCCAGCGCAGGCGGCGTGGGCAATCAGCCGCTGACGTAGAGCAGGAAGGGCAGCTCGATCGCAAGGAGCGCCAGGAGGTACAGCGCTCCCATCAGGGCGCCCAGCTTCCAGAAGTCCCTCGTCGGAATGTAGCCGGCGCTGGCCCAGACCGGCGCGGGTCCCGTCGCATAAGGCGTCAGCACCCCCATGAGGCCAAGTGAATAGACGAGGGTCAGTACGACCGGGGTCACCGGCATGTCCGGAATCGCGACTACCGCGGCAAGGAACGCGGGCAGCACCGCGGTCGTGTGCGCCGTCGTGCTCGCGAAGAAGTAGTGCATGACGAAGAAGAGCGCGATGAGGAGGACGGCTGTCACGACGACGGGATACCCGCCCAGCCCGGACGCGCTCCGGTCGGCCAGCCACGTGAGGAAGCCGACGCGGCTGAGACCGTCAGCCATGGTCAGGAGCGTGGCAAACCAGATCAGCACGTTCCAGCCCTGCCGGTGGCCGACGATGTCGGCCCAGCTGACGACGCCGGTGAGGACCATCAGGGAAATCACGATCAGCGAGACCGTCACCGGAGCGGCGATCGCGCTCCCGGCGACCCAGCCGGTCAACGCCAGTACCGCCAGCACGCCCATCGTCAGCTCCCTTCGGGAGAGGGGCCCCATCGCCGCGAGCTCCGCGCCGGCCCAGGCCACGACTGCTCCGGCGCTGGCGATCGCGGGCGGATACACGAGGTACGTGACGACGGGCGTGAGCAGGAACAGCACCACTCCGAAGGGCAGGGCGCGAACCATCCATGTCGTCCAGCCGAAGTCGACGTGCGCGATCGTCCTCGCCAGCTCCATGGCGAGCAGGTTCGGCGCCATCGCCGTGGCGAACATCGAGCTGGTCACGCACGTCGTGGCGAACGCCGTCCAGAAGAGATACGCGCCGATCGCGCGGGGATGGTGCGCGGGCGTGGAGCCGTACAGGGGCGGGATGCTTCTGACGACAGGATAGATGGTCCCGGCACTGCGTGCCGTGTTCGACGGCATGAATGGGGCCAGCACGAGATCTGCCAGGGCGACGGCGTAGCCCAGCCCGAGCGTGCTCCGTCCCAGCCGCCTCACCAGCAGGAGCGCGATTCGCCGTCCAAGCCCGGTGACCTCGTAGCCGAGCGCAAAAATGGTCGCCGAGAAGATGAGCCAGACGACGTCGTTGCTGAAGCCGGAGAGCGCCCAGCGCACCGAATCGGCCGGTGTATCCGCGACGAGCCGCAGCACGGCGGCAGCGCTCAGCCCGATGAATCCCATCACGGGAGCCGGCACGGGCTCGGCGACGAGACCCGCCACGACGACGGCGAAGAGCGCCGTATAGTGCCAGGCGTTCGGCGTCAGGCCGACCGGAACCGGCAGGAGCCAGATCGCGGCTCCGACGCCCAACGGCAGGAGCCAGCTGCGCCAGGCTGCCGCACGCCGGGTTCCGGGTTCCTGGTTCCTGGTTCCTGGTTCTGGGTTCTCGGTTCCGGGCTCCGGGTTCAAGGTCCCAGGTTCGGAGTTCGGGGGTCGAGGCCGTTCCCGCATGCCTTCCTGCACGGATGTCTGTTGGCTGCTCCCAGCCGGCCGGGGTGGCCGCCCGGCGGTCCTCTCAACGCTGCTGCGACTCCGGCATACCTTTGCTCAGCAGCGCCGAGAGCGCCTCGGAATCCGCGGGCTTGGTCAGGTGCGCGTCGAAACCCGACGCCAGCGCGCGTCGGCGATCGTCGTCCTGACCCCAGCCCGTGATCGCCACCAGGAGCAGCCCCGGCTGGTTCAGCTCGCTGCGCAGACGCGTCGCGAGCTCATATCCGTTCATCCCGTCCATGCCGACGTCCAGAAGGCCGACCTCGGGCTGGAAGTCTGCAGCTCGACGAAGAGCTTCCGGACCGTCGTAGGCGACCACAACCTGATGGCCGGCCGACGTCAGCACTCCGGCCAGCATGTCGGCAGCATCGCGATTGTCGTCGACGACGAGAATGCGCCGGGGCGTCGGCGAGGGTCGCAGGACCTCCCCCGAACGGTCCTGCCCCGGGGCCATTGCGCGAGGGAGCCGGATACGGAACTCCGCACCCCGGCCAAGGCCGGCGCTCCGCGCCTCGACGGTGCCGCCGTGCAGCTCGGCGAGCGCCTTGACGAGCGCCAGCCCGATCCCCAGGCCGCCGTGGCGGCCGGCGCCAACCTGCACGAAGCGCTCGAACACACGGGGCAGGTCGGCGGCCTCGATGCCGTGGCCGGTATCCGTCACGGAGACCTGCACGTCGGTGTCGTCCAGGCTGGCCGCTATCGAGATCGTTCCTCCCGGATCACTGTAGCGTATTGCGTTCGTGAGCAGGTTGACCAGCATCTGCACGACGCGATCGGGATCGACTTCCAGCCAGACGGGCTGCGGGGTCCAGTGGATCTCCAGCCTGTGGTTCGCCCCTTCGAGCTCACCGGCCACCGCGTCGACGGCATCGTTCACCAGCTCGCGGAGATCGGACGGACGCCGGTGCAGCTGCAGCTTGTTCCGTGTGATGCGTGTGAGGTCGAGCAGGTCGTCGATGAGGCGGGTCAGGTGGCGGACCTGACGCTCGATCGTCTGACGGGCGCGGCTCGCCACCGGCGGCGGCCCGTTCAGGAGCTCGAGCGCGAACCGGATCGGGGCCAGGGGATTCCTCAGCTCGTGCGAGAGCGTCGCGAGGAACTCCGTCTTCTGCTGATCTGCCTCGCGGAGCGACCGCTCGCTCTCGCTCAGCGCGCGCTCCGTCGCCGCGCGAGCGTCCGATACCTGGGCCAGCTCCGTGACCGTCTGCCAGATCAACGCCGCCATGAGCACGATCAGCACGAGCGCCATCGCGGAGATCGCATACGGCGCATCGGTGATTCCCGCGCTGAGCAGCGCGGCGAACAGCCATCCGAGGGCAAAGGGCAGCACGATGCCCGCGGTCAGCAGGCGGCGGGTCAGATGCCCCACCTCATCGTTCCGGCAGACCAGCGCGGCCAGCCCCGCGTCGGGCCGTCCGGCCTGAATCGCCACCCCGAGGATCAACAGCGCTACGGCCGTCACCATCGCGATTCCCGTGTAACGGGCGAGCGAGTACAGCTCGCTGAAGCCGTACGCGTAGCCCATCAGGGGGAGGATCGCGATCGCGCAGGTCAGGAACGCACTCGCGTGCCCGAGTGCCCGCGCGCGGGGGGACGCGCGATCGACCAGGAACAGGGCCGTGCCGAGCAGGACGTTCGCAATCGACGCCGGCGGCCCCATCCGGTTGGGACTCGCTGTTGCGAGCGCTCCGGCCGGCTCGGTCGCCAGCAGCTGATCGATACCAAGGTCCCAGCCGACCACGTGCTGCGAGAGCGTCATGGCACCGATCGCCGTGGGAAGCGCGGCGAGCACGTGAGCCACGGCCCGCCAGCGGCGGACCCGGCCGTCGTGGAGCAGGCACAGATTCGCCAGGCCGAGGGCCATGAGGCACAGCGCAGCGTTCGTCTTGAGCGTCGGACCGGGCAGATAGAGAGAAGTGAGCGCCGGGATGTCCAGCAGCCATCCCAACAGGACAGCCAGCCCGGCGAGGGAGACGAGCAGGCTGGAAATTCGGGAGAACCTCTTCGAACGCGAGGCCATCCGGCCCGCGTTCATGGCCGGGGCGCCCGCCGGGGCCGACCCGTTCGCCACGCGCGCGAGGACTCCATGCGGTCGAATGGCTTCCCAGACAATGCCGAAGTCACACTCCGGATTGTACGCGTTCCGAGCGCATCGCCGCGGTGGCCAGCGGGTGGACGCAGGGCTGATCCGGCAGGCAGCCCGCCGCTCCAGATGCCGCTGCGAACCCCTCCTGGTGCTTCCGGGCTGGCCAGGCCGAAGTCTGCCCGCTGCGCCTACACCTCGCGGCCGTAGTAGACGTGGGCGACCAGCTGGCCGTCGATCAGCGCCACGTCAGGCAGGCGACCCCACAGCTCGAAACCGCACTTCCTCATCAGGCGGATGCTCGGCGCGTTCCGCTCGAGGAGGATGCCGAACAGCACGCGCTTGCCCACCCGCGGCGCGTCCTCGACGGCATGGCGTACGAGTGCCGTGCCGATCCCCTGGCCGCGCGAATCGGCCCGAACGTAGTACGAGATCTCCGCGGTTCGGACGAGTGCCGTCCGGCCAGCGCGGTACGCGCTGAGCGCGCACCAGCCGGTCACCTCGCCGCCCCGCTCGGCCACGTAGATCGGCAGCCGCGCGGGATCGTGATCGTCATACCACGCCGTCCGCTGCTCGACGGTCACGGGCTCGAGATCGGCGGTCGCGAAGCGCTGCGCCACTGCTTCGTTGTAGATCGCCACGATCCCCGGCAGATCGGCTGGGATTGCGAGGCGGATCATGGCAGTGCCGCTCCAGAGTTTGCGCCCCGGCCTCCGTTCATTTTGCCAGCCCAGTCAGTGGTCAGGACCCAGGTGGAGGACCGGGCGCGCGATCCCTCTCGACAGCTTCGGGTGGACCGGCAATGGTCTCGTCGATCGGTACGCCGGATCCCGCGAGGGTCGGGAACAACGCGCGCAGCAGCGGCGGTGTCACCATGGTCGTGACGAGAACCATCACGACCGTAGCCGAAAAAACGGGTTGGCTGATCAGGCCGTTGACCAGGCCGTAGCTGGCCACGATCAGGCCCACCTCTCCCCTCGAGATCATGCCCACGCCAACCCGGATGGACTGCATGGTCGTGAACCCGGAGGCGCGCGCGCCCGCGCTGGCACCCAGCACCTTCGTGACAATCGCCACGACGATCAGCGCAACCGGGAACGCCACGCGGCCTCCGAGGTCGCGCCCGTTCGCCTGGAGGCCGATGCTGATGAAGAAGACAGGCACGAACATGGAATAGGTGAGCGGGTGGATGCCGGCATCGACCTGCCGCTTGTAGGGCGTCCGGGCCACGAGAACACCAGCCAGATACGCGCCGGTTATGGCAGCGACGGCGCCAGCGTACTCGGCCGCCCACGAGTACACGAGCGCAACGACGAGGGCCGCCGCCAGAACGCCCTGGCTGATGCGCAGCCGCTCGGCGGAGGCGAAGATCGCCGGGAGCCAGCGACCCGCCGCGACCGCTGCCACGAAGAAGCCGCCGACGCGGACCAGCACGATCCCGATCTGGGCGAGGTCCACTGCGCCGCCCGAGGCCCTGGCCAGCGCGACCACCACCGACAGCACCAGAATGCCCATGACGTCGTCGATGACTGCCGCGCTCAGGATCGTCGAACCCTCCCGGGAGCGGAGGGCGCCCAGCTCGAGGAGCGTCTGGGCGGAGATGCTGACGCTCGTGGCAGTGAGAATCGTCCCGATGAAGATCGCTTCCCAGTACAGCGGAAACCCGCTCGCGACCGCGACCACCGTCCCACCCGCAAGCGGAAGGATCACGCCGCCCAGGGCCGACCAGAACGCCGCCTGTCCGACGCGACGCACCTCCGACAGATCGGTCTCGAGCCCCGCCACGAACATCAGGAGCAGGACGCCGAGCTCGGCGAAGTTCCGGATATCCGCCATGAGCGCTGCGGATGCAGACTCGCCGCCCTCGGCAGTCCCGCCGAAGGCAGCCCACCCGAGCATGTTCAGAAACGTGGGTCCGAGAATCAGTCCGGCCAGGAGCTCCCCGAAGACCGACGGCATGCCGAGGCGATTCGCCAGCGCTCCGGAAAGCTTGGCGGCGAGGATGATGACTGCGAGCAGGAGCAGGAGCTGCAGCGAATGAGCCATTGGCATGCGACCCGGACACTCCCCTGCTCCGCGCCGGCCGGCGGCGCGGATGTTCCTGACGGGTCAAGTCGGTTCGGGTCAGAAATCCCGCCCGCGTAGACCGTTCTGCGAGGAAGGATGAGATCAGTCCGGCACGATCCTGACGAATTTCCGGCGTGAAATCCGGGTCATCCCGCCCTTCCGTTCACGGTCCCTGCTTCGCCGAGCCTGCAGCCTCGTCGTATTTCGTGAGACGCCGGACCCAGATGTTGCGGAAGAGCACCGGGTTCCCGTGGTTCTGCAACGTGAGCGGCAGCTCGGGGTCGTGTGCCGTGTACGTGTGCGGCGTCATCGTGGGCGAGGTCGGTCCGAGGATGGGCTGCCGGTTGTGCACCACGACGCCGTTCCAGAACACCGTGACATACCCGGGCGATGGACGGCCGCTGAACTTCGGCGCCTCGAACACGATGTCGTAGGTCTGCCACTCGCCCGGCTTCCGGGCGGCATTGACGAGCGGCGGCCACTCTCCGTAAATCGATGCCGCCATGCCGTCGGCATACGTGCGATTGTCGTACGAATCCAGAATCTGGATTTCGTAGCGCCCCATCAGGATTACGCCGCTGTTGCCGCGGCCCTGGCTCGCGCCCTCGACGCGGCTGGGCGTGGCGAACTCGACGTGGAGCTGAACGTCCCCGAAGCTCTCTTTCGTGGAGATCGAACCACCGCGCCCGCTCTCGAAGATCCCGTCGTGCACCAGCCACTGGGCCGGCGAGATCTCGCCGCCGCGCCCCC
Source organism: Vicinamibacterales bacterium (assembly GCA_035620975.1). Lineage (GTDB taxonomy): Bacteria > Acidobacteriota > Vicinamibacteria > Vicinamibacterales > 2-12-FULL-66-21 > DASPFV01. The sequence goes on along the minus strand of DASPFV010000142.1, from coordinate 16,703 downwards.
GCTGCACCCACTGTGACAGGTCCTGGCCATCGAAGAGCACGATAGCGTCCGAGGGCGGCGCTCCCGGCGACGCCGCGGGGGTGACCACGCGCGGCTGCGGCCGGTCCGCATCGTGGATCCGCCAGCGCGAGCCCTCGTTGAAGGCGGTGTTGTCGAACCCCCAGACCTCGCCGTCGGGGCCCAGCACGCGCCCGGCCTGGGCCGCGCCGCGGCCATCGCCGCGGCCCCTTCCCCGCTGGCCGCTCTGCGGTGGCGGCTGAGCGGACGGCTCCTGGGGCTCCGGTGTCACGCGGGTCTGCACGCCTTGCGCGCCCCCGGGCGAGAGCGATTGAGCTGTGGCTTCCGCCTTCAGCCGGAAGTCGAATGGCGTTCCATGGCCCAGCAGGGCCGCCAGGACGAACGAGCCACCGAGAACGGTGACATACAGCGCTCGGCGGAGGTTGACTTCATGTCGGGTCTGCATCAGGCGACCTCCTGCAGTCGAAGGCGACTATATCCGAAACGCGCGCTCCGCCCGCCACCCCGAACTGCGGCCGCTCGACCCTCCGGGTCCGCCGCGACGGCCGCGCGGGCAGGGCTCATCCACACGGTGCGGTGCAACCCAGCCACGGACATGAGTTCTGGAGCTTCGGACAAGAAAGGTGGACGGCCCATCATCGGCTGCCACCCACCTGGATGGCAACATCGTGGTCGATTCAGTCAAGAGGCCGACTGAGTTCTATCCGGACATGGCTGCGCGCGTCCGGGCTCTGCGGCGATAGCCATGGCGGCAGGTTCCGAGAGCACTTTCCGAGAGAGAGGAAAGAACCTTTGCCTGTGAGAACCACTTCACTCTTCGACACCTTACACCAGGCGGTTCACGGCGACATCATCACGCCAGGAAGCGACACCTATGACACCGCCCGCCGCGTCTGGAACGCGATGATCGACCGCCGGCCGGCGGTCATCGTGCGCTGTGCGGCGGTATCGGACGTTCCACCAGTGATTGCGTTCGCCCGGGAGCACGGTCTCGATCTGTCGGTTCGCGGCGGCGGCCACAGTATCGGGGGAAGCGCCGTGTGCGAGGACGGCGTCGTCCTTGACATGTCCCGACTGACCGGCGTGGCCGTCGATACCGGTCGGGGTCGGGCGCGCGTCCAGCCCGGCGCGACGCTCGCGCACGTGGACGCCGCCACGCAGGCACATGGGCTCGCCACGCCGCTGGGCATCAACTCGACGACCGGCGTGGCCGGGCTCACGCTCGGAGGTGGTTTCGGATGGCTCACGCGCATGCACGGCATGACGATCGACAACCTGCTCTCGGCGGACGTTGTCACGGCAGACGGCGAGGAGATCCGTGTCGACGAAGCGCACCATCCGGACCTGTTCTGGGCCATTCGGGGCGGTGGCGGCAACTTCGGCGTCGTGACGCAGTTCGAGCTCGCGCTGCATGCGGTTGGACCGGACGTCGTCGGAGGCCTGCTGGTGTTCCCGCTCGAACAGGCGCCGCAGGTGCTCCGCCGCTATCGGGAGTACGTCGCTGCCGCGCCCGAGGAGCTCAACGTCTGGAGCATCCTGAGGAAAGCGCCGCCGCTGCCGTTCCTTCCAGAGGCACTCCACGGCAAGGGCATCGTCGCGCTCGCGGTCTTCCATTGCGGCGACCCGGCGCAGGCCAGAGAGCACCTGGAGGCACTACGGCGGATCGGCGATCTCCAGGGTGAGCACGTCGGCGTTCAGCCTTACACCGCCTGGCAGCGGGCGTTCGACCCCCTCCTGACGGCGGGTGCCAGGAACTACTGGAAGTCTCACAACTTCTCGGACCTTGCCGACGGCGCGCTCGACAGCATGACGGCGTTTGCGGGCCAGCTTCCATCCGCCGAGTCGGAGATCTTCGTGGGGCTGATCGCGGGAGCGCCGAACCGCGTCGCTCCCGATGCGATGGCGTACGGTCACCGGGACGCGCGGTTCGTGATGAACGTCCATGCCCGCTGGAAAGCTCCGGCCGACGACGCGGTGTGCGTCGAATGGGCGCGCCGGTTCTTCGACGCTGCCGCTCCGTTCGCCTCGTCAGGCGCCTATGTGAACTTCATGACTGAAGAGGAGACGGGCCGGGTCTCGAGCGCGTACGGCGCGAACTACGCGCGGCTGGTCGAGCTCAAGCGGCGGTACGACCCGGGGAACGTCTTCCACGTCAACCAGAACATCAGGCCGTAACCAGGCTCGACGTGCGCTACTCGGCCGAGGCCCTCGCGGCCATGCGCCGCCACGCCGCGGGAGGGCGTCCCGTCGCCTTCTTGAACGCCCGGTTGAAGGCCGGCTCCGACTCGTATCCGACGCGCTCGGCGATGGTCTGAATGTTGCCGGCGCGATCGCGGAGCAGCTGCTTGGCCAGGTGCATTCGCCAGCCGCAGAGATATCGCATCGGCGATTCGCCGAGCAGCGTGGTGAACCGCTGCGCCAGGGCGGACCGCGACGCCGCCACTTCGTGGGCGAGCCGGTCGACCGTCCACGGCCGGTTCGGCTGCTCGTGCAGCAGACGGAGGGCCCGGCCGACACATGGGTCCCTGAGCGCCGCCAGCCAGCCGCGGTCGCCCGGGTGCAGCTGGTGCATGTACTCCCGCACGATCTCGACGAACATCAGCTCGGTCAGCCGGCCGAGCATCGCCGCATTCCCGGGTCGAGCAGCGGTGGCCTCGTTGATCGTGAACCTCAAGGTCGTCCCCAGCCACGTGCTCGACTCTCGCGGCACATCAGCCGATCGCGGGCGGGTTCCGTCGAGGGCCTCGACCGTCCTGTAGCCCGTCCGGCGCCGCACGATCAGGATGACGGGGAGCGCATCGAACAACGGCGCGAATCGCTGGCTGCAGTTGAGGTACCCGCAGATGAAGCGCGCGCGGCGGCCCCCGCCGCCGAGCGACACTCGGGGCACCGCATCCGGGTGAGGGTGCGAGAGCACGTGATCGAGCCGCGTGGCGCAGGCTTCCTCGAGACTGCGCATGGTGTGCGGATGGCCGTGTGGGAAGACGACGATGTCGCCGGACTCCATCACGAGGGTCCGGTGGCTGCCGCATCCTACCAGGCATTCACCCTCGATCAGGATGTGGAAGAACGAAACGTACTCCGATTCCGGAAGGACAATCGCGGCGAGGAGGTCTGGGTTCGGCGACTCCAGCGACCACGGAGACGAGAACTCGGCCGTGAAGAAGACGGATCCGGACAGACGCACGGCCCTGAGAACATCCGACAGCACGTCCACGTCCATGCCTCCCTCGATCCCCCCAGCCTGGGGGACCGTCGAGTCACCCGCCTTTCGTCCAGTACATCGGATTCCACGGAGCGAATCAACATCGTTTGTACTCAGACCATTCCGGCCGACTCGGCCGAGGGTCGGCGCCGTACGCACGGACCGACGCGCCCGCGATCCGGCTCGGCGCCTCGGCAAGAGCCGGAGTGCGGGTCACGACTTCGGCGTCGGCCCCTCGCAATGAGGACTGCAGGAGGTCTGCTCATGGCCCCTGAGGCGACGGGATCCGAGGTCCTATCCGTCTCTACGGGTGACCGCTCAGTCGCCCCGGGAGGCTCGCGTACGCGGCGCTCATCAGCGCCGGCCGCTCGCGTCCGCGCGCCGACGCGATCGGCGTGGTGCTGTCGATCGGCTTCGAAGGCCCGCCGATGACGAACGTCAGCGTCTCGGACGCGTGGGCGTCACCGGCACGCGCCGACGTAGTCGCAGGTACCCTGCGAGCAGTGGCCCTGATGCGCCGGCCACGCGCTCGAGTCGATCGTCAGCGTGTGCCGCGCGTTCGCGTTGCCCGGCGGGATGTGGCAGATCGTCATTTAGTCCTGCTGAGTGGCGACGTCCTCCGTCACTTCGGCGGAACCCGCCTGCGGCCCCACCATGACCGAAGCCGACATCGACGGCCGGCCGGATCTGCGGCGCCGTTCTCGTTCCAATCTGCGCGTGAAGGCCCCCGTTGAACTGGTCGGGACCGAAGCTGATTCCGGTCCGGGCGGCGAAATCCTGCGGTGCAATGTCCCCGGCCCGGGACATCGTCGGCGCGAGCAGCGCGATCAGTGCCAGCGTCAAACTTCGTGCAATGTTCTTCGTCTTCATTGGGCAGCGCCCTCGTACCTGGATCGAGCGATCGAGCGGACCTCGACACGGAACGAGCGGTCGAACGGCGCGTGGAGGTGCAGCCCATGTGCGACGCAAAGAGGGTACCTGCGCCATCCGCGAGTCACCTATCCTGTGCGGAGAGAAGGTCTTGTGAGACGATCACACGCCGGCATCGGCCCCGCGATTCGATTGCGGACCTCGATTCTGTAATCCGTAGACAGAATCCTGAGCGCCCGAATCGTCCACCGCCCGCCCGTGAATGGATCGGCGATCGTCGCGCCGACTCGCCGCGGTGCTCGCCGGGCACCCGGCTTGCACGACGAATCCAGAACCGGGAGGGCTTCTGAGATGCCGGCAGACCAGGGTCAGCCGCAGCCGTACCGCGACAGACGGCATGCTGGCGCCGAGCTCGCGGGACATCTCGACGCCTTCAGCAGTCGGAGCGATGTGGTCGTGCTCGCACTTCCCCGGGGCGGGGTGCCGGTCGCGTACGAGGTCGCCCGCGCGCTCCACGCGCCTCTCGACGTCTTCGTCGTGCGCAAGCTTGGCGTGCCCGGCCATCGTGAGCTGGCGATGGACGCGATCGCCTCGGGCGGTGTTCGCGTCCTGAACGATGACGTCGTCGCGTGGTACGGGATCCCCGACGCGGTCATCGACGAGGTTGGGCGCGAGGAACAGGTCGAGCTGGAGCGCCGGGAGCGCCAGTATCGCGAGGGGCGTCCTGCGGTGGACGTCCGCGGCCGCGTCGTGCTCCTCATCGATGACGGACTGGCGACCGGCTCGACCATGAAGGCCGCAGTACAGGCCATACGGGCCCACGCTCCATCGCAGGTGATCGTGGCGGTTCCGGTTGGGTCGCCGGAGACGTGCCGCCAACTGACGACGATCGCGGACACCGTCGTCTGCGCCCGCTCGCCGGAACACCTGGCGGCCGTCGGCCGGTGGTATCGCGAGTTCTCGCAGACGAGCGACGACGAGGTCCGGCAGCTGCTGCAGGCCTCGTCGGATGCGGCACACGATTAGCTGTCCGCTGCCGGGCCGCGTAGAATGCGTCGCAGTCTGGCGCGGCAACCTCGCGCGTGCCCTCGGAATGACGACTCTGCGCGGTTCGACGATCCTGCTGACTGGTGCCTCTCGCGGTCTGGGCACGGTCATCGCCGTCCGGCTGGCTGCCGAGGGAGCGAATCTCGTGCTTGCCGCCCGCGACGTGCCACAGCTAGAGCAGTGTCGGGCGACCTGCGAGGCCCAAGGCGTTACTGTGCTGACGGTCCCGACAGACGTCTCTCTGTCCGGCGATCGAGAGCGGCTCGTCGCGCAAGCCGGCCCGGTGGATGTACTCGTCAACAATGCCGGCGTGGAGATTACGGAAGCACTCCGGAGTCAGAGCGTGGAGGAAATCGAGACGCAGATTGCCACGAACCTGACGGCCCCCATCGCCCTCACTCGTCTCGTCCTGCCCGGCATGCTCGGGCGGCGGCGCGGCGTCATCGTCAACATCTCGTCGATGTCGGGAAAGGGCGCCACGCCGTTCAACAGCGTCTACGCGGCCACGAAGTTCGGCCTCAACGGGTTCACGGCCTCGCTGCGGCTCGAGCTGGAGGGATCGGGCGTGCATGCGGGCACGGTCTGCCCGAGTTTCGTCGCCGGAAAAGGGATGTGGGCCGACAGGGGGCTTCCCGCACCGCGGTTGATGCGCGAAGTGTCACCCGAGCGCGTTGCCGCCGCCGTGCTCGAGGTGATCCGAGGGGCGGCCGAGGTGCTCGTGACGCCTGCCCCGATCCGGCCGATGCTCGCGCTCCGGGAACTGTTCCCGCGGCTCGAGGGCGCCGTGCTGCGCCGCCTGGGCGTGATGGACGTCTTGAAGCGACGAGCCAGGCGGGACGGTTCATCTCTTGATCGGAAGGAGTAAGGGGAAGGGGATTGTCAGAGCGGGAAGTTTCTCGGAACCCTGACCACGTAGGTTCCGGCGATTTTGTCGTGCCACGACTGACGCTCCGGATCGCGCAGAATCCAGAGTGCGCCGATGCCGACGACGGCGAGAGAGAAGATCGCTGACAGCCCCCGGACCAGGGCATCGACGAATCGCAGCGGCGCGCCGTCCACGCGGACGAGGCGCAGCTGGCAGATGATGCCGCCGACCGTCGTGCCCTTCCAGGTCCAGAACCCGATGTGGTAGCCCAGGAGGAGCAGGAAGACGGTGCTGTCCCTGTCCGTCAGATCGAAGAGCTCCCGGACGATGAGGACCAGGATGACGTCCAGGACGAACGCCGACAGCCTTTCGAGAAACCCGGCGCGCGGAAACGCGGCGAGATCCGTCAGCGACGTCGCGGCCTGTGGATTCGGGGACGCTGAAGGCGCAGCCGTGGCATCGAACATCGCCGCTCCGTTCTCGGGCAGACTCGGAAGATCCGCAGCCGTCGGTCTCACGACGGGGGCTGGCGGAACGGGTTCCGCTGACCTGCGCCGCGGCAAAAGGGGATTCTCCCGCCGATACCCGGCGATGAACGCGAGCGTCACTCCGCCCAGGCCCAGCACGCCCAGCATCGTCCAGGCGAGGAGCCCGAGTACCGGGACCATGTAGACCAACGTGATCGCCGCGGCTCCGATGAGGAAGGAACGGATGGTCTGCACCCGGCTCTCGACGTTCTCCTCCGGCACGATCCGCATGCCGATCCAGCGGGTGACTGCCACCCTCCCCACGATGCCCGCGACGACGATGGCGCCGATGACGAACGGCACGACGGCGATGCCGATGACCGAGACCGCCAGGAGCACGGACACTGGACCGGTCAGCAGCAGCACGAGCAGGCCGACCAGAAATGCGGTCAACGGTCTGGCCGCAAGCGTAGCGGCGGCTGCTCCGACAGGCGCGTGAAAGACGAGGGCGAGCGCGAGATAGACGAGGAAGAACATGCCCGCCACTGCCCACACCCAGGGCAGCTCCGGCACGATCGGTCGGCCCCAGAGCAGACCTCGTGTCAGCCACGGAACGAGCGCCTGCAACCGCGATCCGAGCGCTGCGGGTCCGACGACGATGTGATTGCCGCCCGGAGAGAAATCGGCGGGCGCATCGACCGTGCCCCCGATGACGACCAGATCGGATCCCACCATCGCACCGCTCTCCGCGCGGACGTGGCCGCCGACCGCTACCAGGCTGCCGTCGATACGGGCCGTGCTCGCGACGTGCGCGCTGCCGAACACGACAATGACGTCGTTCGCAACGTGCCCCTCGACGCCGGCATCGCCGAAGATGACGGCGAGCTCGCGGGCGCTGTCGTCCGGCCGCAGCGTGAAGTCCTGTCCGATGCGCAGGACCTGACGCCACGGGTACACGTGCCGGACGGCTTCAACCTCGGGCTGGCCTGCAACCTGTTGGCCGGTTCCAGCCTGGTCGCCGGGGAGCTTCGTCTGGGCCACGAGTCCCTGGCAACGGCCCAGGGATGCGAACACGAGGAGCGTCGCGCACCAGAGTGATCTTTTCATTCCGCCGACATCCTTCCGACGACCGCGTGGTTGAGCGCCGCTCCGAACAGGCCACAGGCCAGAGTCATCAGCAGCACGAGCGTGGAGGCGTACGAGACGAACGGGCCAATGACGGCCCGCCACAAGCCGGCGGCGGTCTCCGACGTCACGCGTGCGTAGGCGACGAGCATGGCCAGCTCTGCCTGACCGTCCGCGAGGGCGTCTGCAAGACTCTCCACGAATGGCCGCGCCACGACCGGCAGAAGCCCGAGCAGACCGATTGTGAGCGCCAGGAGGGTCACGACGGTCACGAACTGTCCTGCGGCCGGCCAGGTGAACCATGCCCGCTTGTACCAGGGGCGCGCCGCCCACGAGGCGACCGCCGCCATGACGCGCGGCAGCAGCGTCTGCGGCGCTGGGGGCGGTGGCAGGCCGCGGACGTGCGCGTGCACGAGCCGTTCGAGATCAGCGGGTTGCGTCATCAGCGGAGAGCACGGTCCTGAGCGCCTCGCGGGCGCGGTGGATGTCGGTCTTCACTTTCCCGAGCGACACGTGCAGCGTGTCGGCGATTTCCTGGTAGCTCAACTCCTCGAAATGGAACAGGACCAGCGGAACCCTCTGGTGCTCGGGCAGCTGCCGGATCGCCTCTTCGAGGGCCCGGTGCCGCGCGGCGTCATCGAGCGCGGACCTGAAGGACCCGGCGCGCGCATCCGCGAGTGCCGGCACGGGATCGTCGCTGCGGGCATCCGACAACTCGCTGAAGAACCGCCAGCGTGCCCGGTACCGGGACAGGTGGTTGAGACACTCGTTCCGCGTCACGGCCTTCAGCCAGCCCGCCGCGGCGGGACTGCTGCCGATCCGGGCGAAACGCTGGAATGCCCGCAGGAAAACGGTCTGCGCGACGTCTTCGGCGTCGGCATGGCTGCCGAGCATCCGGACGGCCGTAGCGAACACCATGTCCTGGTACCGGCGGACGAACGCCTCAAACAGGCGCGCGTCGGTCATTGCCCGGAGGGTCTGCCGCGTCCGCCACCAGGGGAAGAACACACGAGCCGAGAGAAAGTTTCAGCGGATCGAAGGCGGGTTCGCGGTGGTCGTTTCCCGTAGCCTACTGCTTTTCCGAGCCGAGCCCGTCCGGCGCCCAGCCGTCCACGATGGTCTTCGCCATTCCTGCGATGAGCAGCTCCGCCTCGTTCTCGGGAGTCCAGCTGGTGTCCGCGTTCTCGTACGTGAAGACGGAGATCACGATGGGTCCGCTCTTGGTGTAGACGATCCCTACGTCGTTCCGCACGCGATCGAGGCTCCCCGTCTTGTTGGCGACCTGGCTCGCGACCTCGGTCGTGTCGGCGGCCTCCAGGTAGTGCGGGATGGCGTTGCGCCAGAACTGATGCTGAAGGATGTCCACCATCCTCGCACAGAGGTGCCGATCGCCGAGATCGCAGCGTTCGATGGACTCGAGGATGCCCGCCATCTCGCGGGCCGTGGTGCGTCCGATGCCGAACGGCTTCAGCTCCGGGGTCTGATCTCCCTCTTTGGGACGACCTACCGGGCGGATGCTCGTAGTCTGCTCGAACCCGAGCCCGCGCAGGCGCCGGTTGACGTTCTCGCGCCCGATGCGGGCCAGCACGAGATTCGTCGCGGTGTTGTCGCTCTGCGCGATCATCAGCACGATGGCGGTCTCGAGATCGACCGCTGCCGGCGTGCGAAACAGGAGGAGCACGCCGGACCCCGACACCTGATCGTCCTTCCGGAACGGCAGCACGTCGGCGAAAGCGACGCGGCCCTCCTTCACCTGATACATGGCCTCGAGCATGATCGCGAGCTTGATGACGGACGCGGTGTTGACGGGCACATCCGGGTCGATGGCCACGGTCCGGCCGGTCCGGAGGTGCCTGGCGTACAGCGAGACCTTCCCCCGGTGGCGGCGGGCCTGCGCGTCCATGAGATGCTGGAGCGTCACGTCCGGGACATCGGCCGACCCGCTGGCCCGCGATGGCTGCGGGTATGCGGGACCGGGCACCAGAACCGACGCGCAGAGGATGGCCAGGCCGATCGGGCGACGCAGGGAGGTCATGTTGGGGCTGTGTGGTGGCATGGCGGTGCGGGATACGGATCAAGGTATCACTGCCGCCCGCAGATGAGCGGCAGAACCTCGCCGATCGGACTGGAAATCACCGCATCCGCCAGGTGATCCATCGGCGTGGGCTCCGCATTCGCGATGATCGTGCGCGCCCCGGTGTCCTTCGCAATCGGCAGCAGGCCCGCAATCGGGTAGACCTGCAGGCTGGTGCCGACGGCCATGAACAGATCGGCATCCACCGCGGCCCGTATCGCCCGATCGATCACGGCCGGCACGAGCGCCTGGCCGAAGGAGATCGTCGCGCTCTTGAGGATGCCCCCGCATTCCCCGCACGGCGGATCCTCTTCGCCGGCGAGCACGCGCTCGAGCGTCGGCCGCATCGGGCCACGCCACCGACAGCGCATGCACATCACTTCGTGGACCGTGCCGTGGACCTCGACGACCCGGTCGGCCGAACTGCCCGCCCGCTGGTGCAGCCCGTCGATGTTCTGGGTGACGAGCGCGAGCAGCTTGCCCCGACGCTCGAGGCCGACGAGCGCGCCGTGGCCGGCATTCGGCACCGCGTGCCAGGCGGGATGCTCGACACGGCTGCGCCAGGCGAGCTTCCGCACCTCAGGATCCGCCATGTAGAAATGAATGTTGGAGAGCTGTTCCGCTTTCGGGTTCGTCGTCCAGACCCCACGTGGCCCGCGAAAGTCGGGGATCCCGGACTCCGTCGAGATGCCGGCGCCCGTCAGGACGACCACGCGTGACGATTCGTCCACCCACTGGCGCGCGCGCGCCACGACTGCATCCACGTGCTGCATGGATCCATGATCCCACCACCAAGGCGAGGGCGCCTGAGGGTGAGCGTTGAAGCTGCGAGCCCGGCCCTATTCCCGTGCGGAGTGCAGGGGAGGCGGGACGCAGCAGAGCGCCAGGTGTGACGCCTGCAGGTGCGCCGTCACCTCGGCCATCGATGCTGGGACGACTGCCGCATGACCGCCTCTCAACGGCAGCGCCGACCCGTTCCAGGTCAGCTCGACGGTCCCATCCAGGCAGACCAGCCCTAGAAGGGTCCCGGTACGGGGAACACGGCCGGTGCCCGTGCCGACCCACCGCTCCATCCACAGCTCGGGCTCCTCGAGCAAGCGCGACCGCTCGAGGCCGCCTTCGATCCCCAGGGTGAGCGGGGTCCGCCGGCATCCCTCCACGAGTGCCATCCCTCGCGCTGCCTGCCAGTCGGTCACGGCGAGCGCTTCACGCACGTGAAGCGGCCTTGGTGAACCGCCCGGCGCCACCGCACCGTCTGCATCGTACGCACGGTTCCAGTCCCAGAAGCGGTAGGTCACCGTGCGACGGTGCGGCCGGACGCGCTGGGGCTCCAGCACGATCACGCCCGACCCGAGCGCGTGCGCCAGGCCCGGACGGATCATGAAGACGTCCCCTTCGTGCACGGGCACCGCGTTCATCAGCTCCGCGAGCGCCCCGCCGGCCGCCAGGCACCTCGCCGCGGCGTTTTCGTCGACACCGTCGCGGAAGCCCAGATAGATCCGGGCTCCAGGCCCGGTCCCGAGCACCACCCAGGCCTCCGTCTTCCCGGACTCGCCGCTGGCCAGAAGCGCATGATCCTCAGGCGGGTGGACCTGGACGGAGAGGTTGTCCGCCGCGTCGATCAGCTTGACCAGCAGCGGGCAGCCGGCGTACTCGGCGGCGGCTTCCTCGCCCAGCCACGCGAGCCGGTCCGCCTCGATGACGTCGGCCAGGCGCTCGCCCGACTCGAGCACGCTCGGAAACGACGGCTCGGTGGAAATCTCCCAGGACTCGCCCACGCGCACACGGGCGTCGACACCCAGCTCGAGGCCCGCTTTGAAGCGGCCGAGAATGGACCGCCCGCCCCACGGGGTCCGGCTCGGGGGCGTGAAGTTGTCGGGGCGCAGCCGTTGCACGTTCACGCGGACTCCTGACTCAGGGCTCGTGGTGCGCTGCCAGCGTCACGAGCAGCTCGTAGGAGAAGAGGACGGCCACGAGGAGCCTCGGGCCGAGCCTTCCGCGAAGGCGTCGCGGCCAGGGCTTCCTGACGTGGAAGAGCCGCCGGCCCGCATCGGGCGAGCATCATCGGGCACGCTCCAGGAAGCGCATGCTCGTGCCCCGTCGGATCAATGACCGGGCCCGCCGTCGAGCTCACGCGCGGACCCGCCCGTCCGTGCAACAGTGCAAACACGCTAGGTTCGCGCGAGTTTCGACAGGATGGCCTTCTGATTGGCGAGGATGCGATCCAGCTTCTTCTGGTTCCGGAGCAGCCGGTCCAGCTTCGTCTGGTTGGCCTGGATCCGCTGCTGATTCGCGAGAATCCGGCGCTGGTTCGCGAGGATCTGCTTCTGGTTCGCCACGGTTGCCGACTGTGCCATGCGGGCGCTCCCCTCGACGGGAACGGTAGAACGGATGGGGGCTCCCGTCAATCTTCCCAATCGATCGCGGCTAACGGCGGTACACCGTGCCGCCCTTCATCACGAACTGCACCCGCTCGAGCTCGCTGATGTCGGCGAGCGGATCGCGTGCGACGGCGATCAGGTCGGCGTAGAGGCCGGGCTGCAGCGTGCCGACGCGATCGCCCCAGCCCATGGCCTCGGCGGCGATTCGCGTAGCGCCTTCGATGGCGGCCATCGGTGACTGGCCCAATCCCACCCGGATCTTGAACTCGCGCGCGTTCTCGCCGTGAGGGAAGACGCCGGCGTCGGTGGCGAACGCGATGGGCAGGTTGCGCGACAGCGCCAGCTTGAACGCGCGTTCCTGCGTGCCCTGCATGGCGCGCTCGCGCTCGACCTGGTGCGCCGGAATGTTGAGCGCCTGGCTGTCGTGCAGGATCGTGTGGCCCACGTAGAGCGTCGGCGCGAACCAGGCGCCCTTCTCGCGGAGCAGCGCCGCGGCCTCCTCGTCGAGCATGCTGCCGTGATCGATCGTGCGGACGCCGGCCCGCAGTGCCGCCCTGATGCCCTCTGCCCCGTGCGCGTGAGCCGCGACGAAGCGGCCCCAGCGGTTGGCCTCGACGACCGCGACGGCCAGCTCCTCGTCCGAGTACTGCTGGGCGCCCGGCGGGATGCCCTTGGACATCACGGCGCCGGTGGCGAGAATCTTCACGAAGTCCGCGCCGTTCTTCAGGTTGGTCCGCACGGCCCGGCGTATCTCGTCCACGCCGTCGGCCAGGTTCCGGACGATGGGCACGTCGACGTAGATGGAGAACTGCCGGGCGTCGCCCGCGCCGCCCGTGGCCGACACGTAGTTGCCGGCGACCTGCAGCCTCGGGCCCGGCGTCGAGCCCTTGTCGATGGCATAGCGCAGGTCGATGTCCACGTAGGGCCATGTCGGCCCCATGTCGCGGCACGTCGTGAACCCGGCCATCAGCGTCGTCCGCGCGTTGATCGCGCCGTAGAGGGCCGCGCGGCCCGGTGTCGTGGTGAGGAGCGCGGACTCCCAGTTCGTGCCCACTTCGTCGGTGAGATGGGTGTGGAGATCGATGAGGCCGGGCAGGACCGTCGCCGAGCCGAGGTCGATGACCTCGTCGGCCGTCATGCCGGCCGCGGGGCCGACGCGCTCGATCCGGTCGCCTCTGACGAGGACGCCTCCATCGCGGAGCGGCGACCCGCCGCGCCCGTCGATGACGCGTGCGGCCCGGACGAGGACGGTGCGACTCGGGGTCGCGGCGCTGGTCTGCCGGGCCTGACCGGTGTGCACGGTCCCGGCCAGGGCGCACGCGGCGACGATCAGGGCGGCCGATGGCGCTGGGCGATGCAGGGTGAGCATGGTGCGGTCACACTACCACGGGCGAGGCGGCGCCTCGGCCGGGGCGGCAGACCGCGGCCTCGAGGGTCACGCGTACCTTCGCTGGTTTCCCGACACGCAACACACCGTGATTCGTGACACGATCGGAGCGCAGCAGGCTCGGACCTGATTCAGAGGCTCGCGAAGGAACTTGGCGCGGCGCGGCCGTCGTCGTCGCGCGGAAGGCCTTGAGCCCCGGTCTCAGGCAGTCGAGGCGCGATGAGGCGCGTTCGTCACGCGAGCGCGAGCGCGCGAGCCACCCGCCGGGCCGCCGCCGTCGAGCGCGGATCCCACCACGGATCGAGCGCCGTCAACGAGGCCGCGGCAATCCAGCGCACCCGGCCGATGGCCGCGATCATGGCCAGCAGCTCGTCGAGGCCGAGGCCGCCCGGGGCGGCGAACTGATTCGCCCGCACCTCGTCTGCATCGACCACGTCCATGTCCACGTGCAGGTACAGGTGCGCGGCAGTCGCCGGGAGGCGCTCGAGGCCGCGAATCAGGTCGTCGGTCCCCCCGGGCGCGACGCGGGTGATGCCGGAGGCCGCGATCTGCTCCGCCTCGGCCGCGTCGAGATCGCGAGCGCCAACGAGCGTGATGGAGTCGTCGCTCACGACAGTCGGCATCTCCAGCCGCCGCGTCGCTGCGCTCCAGCAGCGCCCCGCGGCCGTGGCGAGCGCCATGCCGTCCAGGAACCCCGAGGGTGAGCTCTCGGGCGTATTGAAGTCCCCGTGCGCGTCGCACCACACAACGGCCGTGCGGTCGCCGCCGAGTGCGCCGATGGCTCCCAGCGCGGCCGGCCCGCAGTTGCCGCTCAGGATGAGTGCGCGCTCACCCCGCTCGGATGCCGCACGGACCAGCCCGGCGATCTGATGCTGCAGCGAGACAAGCGCGTCCCATTCGGTGTGAAAGCCCTCGGGAAGCCGAACCGGTTCGGCCCGCACGTCCACGCCGTCGGTCTCGAGCTCCGCCAGCAGGCCGCTTCGAAGCAGGGCGAGAGGACCGCTGCCCATGCGCCGATCGAAATGGCCGCAGTCGTACGGCACGTCCAGAACCGCCACTCTCATCGAGCATGTCCCGTCATGCCCCGGGATTATCGATCAGGGTGCCTTGAATTCAGTCGCCAGGGAGCGAGTGAGCTCCGGACCAGCAGCGACGCGCTCGACGGCGGCGCCCCTCGGCACGGGCATGTAGATTACCGGCGCTGGTTCGAATGGCTGCTTCGCGCCGTGCGTAATCGCGGGGCTGGTGCCGACGATGCTGCGCCAGACCTCGGGCGATGTTCCGCGAACCGGCCTCAGCGCTCGTATACGGGGAGGTGCCGAGTGTGCTCGACACGACTCAATTCATGTGAGACCGTCCGCTTTCAGGTGCGCCGGGGCGCGCCGCGCGCATCGGGCTCGTCGATTTCAGCGTCTTCCGGGCAGTTCCGGAGGGCGAGGGAAACGGCGACTTGCCCGCCGACAACCCATGTGTGGTAACGTCTGGCGCCCGAAATCACGACTCGACCACGAACGCACCCGAGCGCCTTGCTTGGAGGTGAGATGCTGCGCCGTCCATTGACTCACGCGTGCCTGGCGTTGGCGCTGACCATCCTTCCGGGCGGTGACGCGGGCGCGCAGCCGGCCGGCCGCCCCAACATCGTCCTTATTCTCGTCGATGACATGGGGTGGTCGGACATCGGGTCCTATGGGGGCGAGATCGACACGCCGAACCTTGACGCGCTGGCCGCCCAAGGCGTGCGCTTCACCCAGTTCTACAGCACGCCGCGCTGCTCGCCGACACGCGCCAGCCTGCTGACGGGCATTTATCCGCATCAGGCGGGAATGGGACATCTGGACAACGTGGTCCGCCAGGGTTCGTCCGGGACGACCGGACGGCTGAACGAACAGTCGATTACGATCGCCGAACTGCTGCGGGAGGCCGGCTATTTCACGGCAATGGCCGGCAAGTGGCATCTCGGCCAACAGAATGGCTCGCCGCCCTGGCAGCGCGGCTTCGACCGCGTCCTGAACATACGCGCCGGCGGCATTTTCTTTCCCAATCAGAGCTTCCCGGGTGGTGACGAGCTGACGAAGCGCGGTCGGGAACCGCTTTACCTCGACGGGCGCCCTGTCTCTCACGACTCGCCTCTGCTGGGACCGGACTGGTACACGACATATCTGTGGTCGGAGTTCGGGCTGAAGTTCGTTGATGAGGCCCGGACGGCCGGCAAGCCGTTCTTTCTCTACGTTCCACACAACGCGCCGCATTTCCCGTTGATGGCGCCGTCGGAGTTGATCGCCAAGTACCGCGGCACGTACAAACCCGGCTGGGATCGGCTGCGCGAAGCCCGATATCGCCGGCAGATCCAGATGGGGTTGATTGACGCGAAATGGCCGCTCAGCCCGCGCGAACCGGATTCCCCCGCCTGGGAGTCGCTGCCGGCCGACGCGCAAGACCGCTTCGATCATCTGATGGCGGTGTACGCGGCGATGGTCGACGCAATCGACATCAGTGTCGGCAGACTGGTCGATGGCTTACGCGCGCGTGAAGCGCTCGACAACACGCTGATCCTGTTCCTGTCGGACAATGGCGGCAACGCCGAAACAGGTCCCGACGGCCGCTTCAACGGTGACCCTCCCGGCGGGCCCAACTCGAACCTCTACCTCGGCATGAACTGGGCGGCGCTCAACAACACGCCGTTCCGCAGCTTCAAGCATTTCACGCATGAAGGCGGCATCTCCGTGCCGCTCATCGCACATTGGCCGCGGGGTATTCCGTCGGGTCGTCGCGGCGGGCTCGACCATCAGCCCGCACATCTGGTGGACATCATGCCGACCGTCGTCGAGGCGACGGGGGCGGCCTATCCCCGCGCGTTCAAGGGCCGGACCATCCAGCCGATGGAGGGCGTCAGCCTCCGTCCCGCCTTCGCCGGACACCGCATCCCCCGGACGCAGCCGATCTTCTGGGAGCACGAAGGCAACCGTGCGATTCGCGAGGGACGATGGAAGCTCGTGTCGAGGTTCCCGGATGGATGGGAACTCTACGACGTGATCGCCGACCGAGTGGAGCGGACTGACCTGGCGCCCGAGCATCCTGAGATTGTCAAGAGGCTGGCGGCGGCATGGGAGGCCTGGGCGAAGCGCGCGCACGTGGACCCGTGGAACGGGCCGCCTCGCACGGTCTGGGGCGACGAGATGGCACCGGCAAAGCAGCGGGGCCGCTGAGGCCCCGGTGCGGCAGGGCGGAAAGGGTGCGCGCGAGCCGCCGCCTCAGAACGACAGC
>DASPFV010000141.1:0-33615 GCA_035620975.1 Vicinamibacterales bacterium | reverse complement strand
TCGGTCAGCCCGACATGGCGCACGCTCCCGTCGTCGACCTTCCGCTGGAACTGCTCGCGGGTGAGACCGGCGCCGATCTTCTGCTGGAAGGGCAGCCGACGGACGCGGGCGTCCTGGATGCGGTCGACGCGCAGGGCATCGACCCGCTCGCAGACGCCGGTCAGCATCAGCGGCAGCGCGTCCATCACGAACCCGGGGTTGACGCCCGTGCCGAGCACCGCGACCTTCGCCTTGGTCGCCATCTGGTGAATCGCGCGCGCGTAACGCATGTTCGCGCGGGTCGGGTACGCCAGCTCCTCGGTCGTCGACACGATCGGCACCCGGAGCTCCAGGATGGCCTCGACCTGCGGCAGCACGCCCTTCAGCGACGAGTTCGTGCACAGCACGACGACGTCAGGCTTCGCGGACTTGATCGCCTTGCGCGCGTCGCTCGAGACGCGGACGCGGAGCGGCCGTTCGAGGCCGGCGACCTCGCCGAGGTCCCGGCCGGCCTTGGCCGGATCGATGTCCACCGCGCCGACGATCTTGAGTCCCTTCCGCTCCGCCACCTGGCGCACGACACCCACGCCAATCGGCCCGAGGCCGAAGTGCACGACGCGGATGGGTCCCACTGCTGCTGGCATCGGCAATGCTCCTGGATGAAAAACCGCTATGAACGACGCAATCGGGGCATTATCGGCCACGGAACCCGTTGCGGACAATCGGCCACGGACAAACACGGACGAACACGGACAATCGGCCACGGACGGACACGGACGGGCACGGACAGCGAGGCGCGCGGATTGTCTGGCCTGCGGCGTGGGTGTAGCATTGGCTCGTGCTCGCACGCCTGGCGGCACTTGCCGCGCTCGTGGCGCTAGCTGGTGCCGCGCTGGCCGGTCAATCATCGGGTCCCCCACAGACAGCCCCGGCTCGGCCGGAGTCCCCGGCCCAGGTGAGATCCGCGCGCAACGCGAATTACTCGATCACGGCGCGCCTCGATCCCGCGAGCCGCACGCTCACGGGGGACCTGCTCCTCACCTGGCGCAACACGGCCTCCATACCGGCAACGACCCTGCAGTTCCACCTGTATTGGAACGCCTGGCGCAACACCCGCTCGTCGTGGATGCGGGAAGCGCGTCTGTCCGGGCGCTCGGAGCTCCTCGATCGGCCGGCCGCCGACTGGGGGTGGATCGACATCACCAGCTTCCGCCGGATCCTCGCCGGCGGCGCGCCCGAAGACCTTTCGGGGCGCCTGCGGTTCATCGCGCCCGACGATGGCAACGTGGACGACCGGACGGTGGTGGAGGTGCCACTGGACGGGCCCGTGGCGCCGGGCGACACGATCAACGTGCAGGTGGCGTGGTCCTCGGTCGTCCCGCGGACCTTCGCGCGGACGGGCACGATCGGGAACTACTACTTCCTGGCGCAGTGGTTCCCGAAGATCGGCGTGCTCGAGGACACGGGGTGGAACTGCCATCAGTTCCACGCCTCGACCGAGTTCTTCGCCGACTTCGGCAACTACGACGTGCGGCTGACCGCGCCGCGCGGGTGGGTCGTGGGAGCGACGGGACTGGAGCGGGGCCGTCGCGATGAACGGGACGGCACGACCACCCACCATTACCAGGCCGAGGACGTGCACGATTTCGCCTGGACGACGAGCCCGGACTACCTCGAGCGAACCGCCGCCTTCGAGCATCCGACGCTGCCGGACGTCTCGATGCGGCTGCTCCTGCAGCCGGAGCACGCCGGGCAGGCGGACCGGCATTTCGAGGCCACGCGCGCGGCGCTCAGGTACTACGGCGAGTGGTACGGCCCGTATCCCTACAGCCACATCACCATCGTGGACCCCGCGTGGCAGAGCGGGGCCGGCGGGATGGAGTACCCGACGCTCTTCACGGCCGGCACGCGGTGGCTCGCGCCGCGCCGCGTGAGCCAGCCCGAATCGGTCACCGTGCACGAGGCCGGCCATCAATTCTGGTATGGCGTGGTCGCCACCAACGAGTTCGAGCACGCGTGGATGGACGAGGGCCTGAACACGTTCTCGACGGCGCGCACGCTCGAGCAGTTCCTCCCCTTGCGCTACCTGTCGCGACGGTACTTCGGCGGGTTCGTGCCGTGGGTGTTCACGAGCATCCCGCTGAGCCGCGCCACGGCGGGCAATCGGCTGGCGAGCTATCGCTCTGGCGCACGCGGCGATGTGCCGGCGACGCCGTCCTGGCGGTACTGGCCCGACAGCGGCGGCCCGATCAGTTACGCGAAAACCGCCCTGTGGCTGCACACGCTGGAGCGGATGCTGGGCTGGGACACGCTGCAGCGCATCCTGTCGACGTACTACACGCGCTTTGCCTTCAGGCACCCGCGGCCCGAGGACTTCTTTGCCGTGGCCAGCGAGGTCAGCGGCCGGGACCTCGCGTGGTTCTTCGATGAAGTGTATCGCCGCGCCAACGCGTTCGACTACGCGGTCACGGAGCTCCGGAGCGAACCCGTCCAGGATCGCGGGTACTTCGGAGACGGCGATCGCCGGGCGTTTTCCCCCGACCGGAGTGATCGCGATCGCTACCGGACGACCGTCGTCGTCCGTCGTCTCGCCGAGGGCACGTTCCCGGTCGACGTGGTGGTCGTGCTCGAGAACGGCGAGGAGATCCGGTGGCCGTGGGACGGCCGTGATCCCTGGAAGCGGTTCGAGGTGGAGCGGCCCGTCCGGGCAAGCCGTGCCGAGGTCGACCCCGACCGCATCCTGCTGCTGGATGTGAACTACACGAACAACTCGCGGACGCTGGCGCCGCGGGCCCGGGCGGCGGCACGCAAGTGGTCGCTGACCTGGCTGATCTGGCTGCAGGATCAGTTGCTCACTTACGGGTTTTTCATCTGATCGCGATGGCCGCTGCACGCGCGCTCCGTGACGGGCTCAGACGCGTCAACGGTGCACCGGCGGTGCTGGCCGGCCTGTTCGTCCTGACCCTGCTCGTCGCGATACCGCTGGCGGTCGCGCTGGCCGGCATGATCGAGATGCACCTCGGGGCCAGCCTGGCAGCCGAACGCGCCGCGTCCGGCGTGGACTACGACTGGTGGCAGGAGTTCAGCGAGCAGGCCTCCGGCCTCGGCACCACCTTCGGGCCGACGATCATCGGCTTCGGCGCCGTGCTCGAGAACCTGAGCAACCTGCTCGACAACGCGCCGCTCGCGCCCGCGATCGCGGGCGCCACGGCCGCCTGGATGGTGCTCTGGTCGTTTCTGAGCGGAGGCGTGCTCGATCGCTACGCCCGGAACCGGCCCACACGCGCGGCCGGCTTCTTCGCCGCGTGCGGTCTCCACTTCTGGCGCTTCGTCCGGATCGGCATCGTGGCGTGGCTGGCGTACGCCGCGCTGTTCGGATGGGTTCACGGCTGGCTGTTCGAGGATTTCTACCGCTGGGCGACGCGCGACCTGACCGTGGAGCGCACCGCGTTCGCCCTCCGCGCCGCGTGTTACCTGCTCTTCGGAATCCTGCTCGCCGGCTGCAGCCTCGTGTTCGACTACGCGCGAATCCGGCTGGTCGTCGAGGACCGCCGCAGCGCGGTCGGGGCGATTCTGGCCGCCCTGCGGTTCGTCCGCCGCGAGCCCGGCACGCTGACGCTCTACGCGCTCAACAGCGCGCTGTTCCTGGCGCTCGTCTTCGTGTACGGCGTGACCGGCCGGGGCGCGACGGGCTCCGGCGCCGGGCTCGCCGCAGCGCTGCTCTGGGGGCAGCTGTTCATCCTCGGTCGGCACTATCTGAAGCTGCTCTTCTACGCTTCGCAGGTCAGCCTGTTCCAGTCTGCGCTCGCGCACGCCGACTACACCGCGGCGCCGGCGCTGGTCTGGCCCGATTCGCCCGCGGCCGAGGCGATCCTCAACGCCGAACCCGCCGTGCCGTACACCAGCCGCGCTCGCGCGATCTGAAATGTGTACGAAAGGGTCACGTGCCGGCATCGCAAACACGGCCACGCACGCACAGCGCGCCTGCGAGGGCACGGAGCGGGGCCGGGGTGGGGGGGCGGCAGAACCCCACGGTAGCGACTGACTCGATGCTCTCATCGACGGCCTTCAAGGACGCCCGCATCCTGATCGTGGACGACGAGTCCCAGAACGTGGACCTGCTGAAGCGGCTTCTGACGCGGGCGGGGTTCAGCCGGATCGACTCCACGACCGACCCGCGGGAGGCGGCGGGCCTGTATTCGGCGATGCGGCCGGATCTGGTCCTCCTCGATCTGCACATGCCCCACATGAACGGCCTGACGGTGATCGACCAGCTCCTGCAGCGGGCCGATTCCAGCTACCTCCCGATCCTGATGCTCACGGGCGATCTCGCCCCCGAGGCGCGGCGCGACGCGCTGTCGCGCGGAGCGAAGGACTTCGTCCACAAGCCGTTCCACACCGACGAGGTGCTGCTGCGCATCCGGACGCTGCTCGAGACGCGGTTCCTGTACCTGCAGATCCAGAGCCAGAACCAGTCGCTCGAGGCGAAAGTGCGCGAGCGGACGCTGGAACTCGAGTCGGCGCAGATCGAGATCCTCGAGCGGCTGGCGCGCGCGGCGGAGTTCCGCGACGACAACACCGGGCAGCACACGGAGCGCGTCGGCCAGATGGCCGCGCTGCTCGCCCAGGAAGCAGGGCTCCCGGAAGAGATGGTCACGTTGATCCGGCGCGCGGCGCCGCTGCACGATGTCGGCAAGATCGGCATCTCCGACGCCGTGCTCCTCAAGCTGGGCAAGCTCACCGAGGACGAGTTCGCGGAAGTGAAGAAGCACACGCGCATCGGCGCGCAGATCCTCTCGGGCAGCAACTTCGCGATGCTGCGCCTGGCCGAGGAGATTGCCTTCAGCCACCACGAGCACTGGGACGGAAGCGGTTACGAGGGGCTGTCGGGGGAGGCCATTCCGCTGGCGGGCCGCATCGTGGCGATCGCCGACGTGTTCGACGCGCTGACCCAGAAGCGCCCGTACAAAGCCGCCTGGTCGATTGGCGAAGCGCTGGCCGAAATCGAGCGGCAGCGCGGCCGCCAGTTCGACCCGACGCTCGTGGACGCATTCCTGCGAGTGATCACGGCCACGGAACAACACGGATGAACATGCCACGGAACAACACGGATGAACACGGACGCAGGCTGGACCGATGCACTCGAGAGCAGACCGTATCGCTGAGTGGCTGCGGCAACGGCTGACCGCCGCGGGGGCGCGGGGGTTCGTCGTGGGCCTGAGCGGCGGGATCGATTCCGCGGTCGTCGTTCGGCTCGCGCAGATGGCCGCACCCGGTCAGGTGGTCGGCGTCATCCAGCCGTGCCACAGTGATCCGCGCGACGAGGCAGACGCCAGGCTGGTCGCGGCCGAGTTCGGCGTTCCGGCTGTCCGGCTGGATCTCGGGCCTGCGTACGATCGCCTGGTGGCGGACCTGCGGGGGGCCCTTGCGGCGCTCCCGCCGGAGATCGTGCAGCCCCCGACCGGGGACGTGGTCGATCTCAGGTCGCGCGTGCCGATCGCGAACATCAAGCCGCGGCTCCGGATGACGAGCCTCTACTTCATCGCCAATACGCTGAACTGCCTCGTCGCCGGCACCGGCAACCGCAGCGAGCTGACGATCGGCTACTTCACGAAGTACGGCGACGGGGGCGTCGACGTGCTGCCAATCGGGCACCTGCTCAAGAGCGACGTCCGCGCCCTCGCGAAGGAGCTCGGCATTCCCGCCTCCATCATCGAGAAGCCCCCGAGCGCGGGGCTGTGGCTGGGACAGACCGACGAGGAGGAGATGGGGTTCACGTACGCGGACCTGGAGGCGTATCTGGCGTCCGGGCCCGATGGCGTGGCGCCGGCGCTGGCCCTCCGACTCGAGCGCATGATTCGCGCGACCGAACACAAGCGGGCGACTCCCCCGTCCCCGGAGTAAGCGCCCCGACGCGCAGCATCCCGCTGGTGTCCCGAATCAGTAATACGGCGAAGTCGCGGAGCGGGCGCCCGGATGGCAAGGCGCGACGACCGGGAACATGGGCATATTTGAGGGAGGAGCAACGCAGCCGGCGGGCATGCCTTGCCCTCGAATCACGTCGCGTATCACCGGTTCGTGACACTAGCCCACGCCCACGCCCATGTCCATGTCGGCGGGCGCAGGCTCCTGCGGACCGGCGGGCACCATCTCGCCGGCGAGGCGCCGCCGGGCCGTGCGGACGCTGGCCTGGAGCACGGGGTCCTCGCTCGACTCGAACGCGCGAATCTCGGCCTCGAGCGCATGCAGCTGCAGCGTGCCGACGGCGTAGACGGCGCACGAGCGCAGCCAGGCATCCTCGCTGGCGAGGAGCGTGCCGACGGCTTCCTCGGGTGTCTCGACCCTCGCACCGATGAGCCGATCCGCCAGTGCGATGCGCTCCGCGATCGGCACCTGCGAGTCGAGGATGGGCACCAGCACGTGGCGCAGCTCGGGCTTGAGCACGTTCTCGAGGAACTCGAGCGCGTTGGCCCGTACGATGGGGTTGGCCGCCCTCACCCCGACGTAGGCGTCGTGCAGCCCCTCCTGCGGGTAGAGGAGCGCCATCAGCCGGAAGATCCGCTCCAGCTCCTGCTCCATCGACGCGCGCATGGCCATCACCACCGGATCGTCGTCCTTGAGCTGGTCCTGCAGCGGCCCGAGCACCTGGTAGGAGCGGTAATGCCCTGCAATCTCCGCCGCGAGCAGCAGCTCGACGGCGCTGGTCTCGAGGGCGACCTCCGGGTGCAGCACGCGGAGCTTGTTCAAGGAAGCGACCACGCGGTGGCGCAACGTCACGTCCGCGTGCAGCAGGCTGTCGACCAGCACCTGCTCGGCCGCCGGTGAACCGATGCGAACCAGCACGCCCGGCAGCTCGCGCCGGGTCTCGGCGTCGACGGCGGGGCTGCCGAGCATGCGCGCGAGTTCGGGCACGACCCCGTTCCCGAGCCTCGCCAGCGCCCCGGCGGCTTCGTCCGTGAGCGCGGGCCGACCGAGGGCAGAGACGAGCGGCGTCACCAGCTCGTCGCTGCCGAGCGCCCGGGCCGCCCTGATCCCCGCGAGGGCGACCTCGTCGTTCTCGTCGGCGATGACCGTGGGCAGGAGTCCTGCGAACGCCTCGGGGACGATGCCGACCACCCGCGCCGCCTCGAGGCGATCGCGGATGCCGGTCTCACCGCCAGCGGCGATCATCGCCTCGATCAGCGCATGCGCCGCCTCCAGATTCTGCGAGGGCCCGGGGGACGCGAGGAACGCCGCCATGCCCGCCCTGATCGAGACGTCTTCGAAGTCCCCCAGCTCCTGGATCCGCGTGAGGGGATCGATGCCCATCTCGCGGCTGAGATAGAGGAGCGCTTCGGTCCGCACGCCGAGGTCGGGGTCGCGGAGAAGGCGAACGGCCTCGTCGGCGATGGCGCGATCGCGATCGGCGCTCAGGAGGCGCAGCGCGCGGCGCCTGATGTCGGCATCGGGATGCGCGAGGAGGTGACGGAGGGCCGGCTGCCAGCTCTTCGTCTGCTGCACCTCGAGGAGACTGAGCGCGTAGCGCACTTCGCCGGCGTCCTCGCCCTCGAGTTTTGCGCGCAGCGCCTCGGCTGCAGACTTCTCGATCACGCTTGCCGAGGAGCGTTCCGTATCGATCCGGTGCCGGTGGATGCTGTCGTGGATCGTCCGCACGTACTCGCGGCGCAGCCGCCAGGCCACCACCGTCCACGCGCCGATCAGCGCCAGGTTCACGGCGGCGGTTCCCCGCACGCCCAGGCCGAGGCCGGGGAACATCAGGAATCCCCGCGTCGCCAGCCCGAGCATCAGCCCACCGAGCGCGTCGCTGAAACGGTTCACGACGATGTCGATGGCGCTCTTGAACGTGGCCCGCTGCGCGGGCGCGATGGGCAGGTACAGCAGCTCGTACGTCGCCTTGTCCAGGGAGAACCGGAAGCCCTGGTCCGTGGCATTGGTGAGGAGCACGGCCCAGAAGACCGGGAAGAGGAGAATCAGGGACGATCCGAACGCCAGCGAGAGCGGCAGCACCAGAATCGTGAAGCCGAGGCCGAAGCGGCGCAGGGCGGGGCCGGTCACGAGGACCTGCAGGAGGAAGCTCACCGAGCCGAGCGTGAAGTTGAACGTCCCGAAGAATCGCGTCAGCGCGTCGGCGTCGCCGCCGAAGCGCTCGTCGGCTACCACGCTGAGCTGGAACGCCAGCCACTGCGTGGCCACCGCCACGAGGAAGACGAGCACGGCAATCAGCCGCAGGTAGGGTGTGGCGGCAATCTGCCGGAGCGTCTCCCGGAATGGACTCGAGACGGGACGGCCCACCCGGGCCGCCCCCCGCCGCGGGATCCGGACGTTGGCGATGCTCACGATCACCGCCGCGCCGGCGATCAGCGCGGCGAGGACCAGCATCATGTTGACCGCACCGCCGACGGGCCTTGTCAGGAAGCGCGCCAGCAACCCGCCGGTGATGGCTCCCGCCGACGCGCCGGCGCCGATGAGGCCGAAGAGCCGCTTGGCCTGGCGCGTGTCGAAGAGCGAGTTCGCGAAGCTCCAGGCCTGAACGGGCGCGATGACGGCGAAGCAGTTCACCCAGACGTAGAACAGCCCGGGCAGCAGCGCGAACCGCGCGAACCGGAACAGGTACCAGAACAGGACGACGTTGGTGGCGAAGAACAGAAGGGTGCCGATCGTCACCGTCCGCGACCCGAACCGGGCCACCACGCGCGTGTACGCGGGGACGAAGAGCGACAGCGCCAGAGGGGCGGCGGCATACACGTACACCAGGGCGTACGGTCCGTGCTGGCCCAGGAACAGGCCGTTCCGCAGCGGCTTCGCCAGCAGGAAGGCGGCCACCACGGTCGCGATGTAGAAGAACGTCAGCAGGACCGGCAGGCCCTCGCCGGGCCTCACGTCGAGGAACCGTCGCAGCCGGGGGAGCATGGATAAACCCGCAGTTTACTTCAGTTTGCGCATCGCTTAGGCTTGGCGCATGTTCCAGCGCCTGCTGTCGGTCTTCGTCGAGATGCGGCGCGAGGAAACGACCACGGCGATGTTCATGTTCGCCTACTCGTACCTCGCGATGACGGCCTACAACATCATCCAGCCGCTCACGCGCTCGATGCTGATTTCCAGCCTGGGCGCCGTGAACGTGCCCTGGGTGATCTTCGGATCCGGCCTCTTCATCGGCTTCCTGATGCTCGGGTACACGCGGCTGGTCTCGGTGCTGCCCCGCCGCTGGGCGCTGCCGATCACCCAGGCCGGCATGGCCGCGGCGATGCTGGGCTTCTGGGCGCTGTTCCGGACGGGCGGCGAGTGGGTGTCGGTCGCGTTCTACGTCTGGGGACTCCTCCTCGGGATCCTGCTCATCAGCCAGTTCTGGACGCTCGCCAACGGCATCTACGATCCGCGCCAGGCCAAGCGCCTGTTCGGCTTCATCGGCGGCGGCGTGACGCTCGGAGGCATGACGGGCGCGGGCCTGACGGCCGCCATCATCGAGACCGTCGGCGCGAACACGCTGCTGCTCTGGAGCGCTTTCACGCTGCTCGCGTGCGCCGTCATCGTCTCGATCATCCTGAGCCGGGAAGGCAGGGCCGCGCCCTCGGCGGCGGCCGGCGTCGAGGAGGAGCGCGGCGTGAGCCTGTCGCGCGCCTTCGGCCTGCTCCGGCAGTCGAGGCAGATTCAGCTGATCGCTGTCGTCATCGGCTTCGGCTCGCTGGGGGCGGCCCTGATCGATCAGCAGCTGAACATGGCCGCTGAAGTGTTCAAGGGCGCCGGCCAGGAAGACGCCATCGGGGCGTTTCTCGCCCAGGTCCGCTTCGCCCTGTCGGCTGCTGCGTTCGTCATCCAGGTCTGGATCACTCCCAGGATCCACCGCTATCTCGGCATCGGGTTCGCGCTGCTCATCCTTCCGACGAACCTGGGGCTCACGGCGGCGATGATCATCGTCAATCAGGTGCTGTGGGCGCCTGCCGTCGCGAGCGTCATGGACCGGTCGTTCCGGTACACGGTCGACAAGACCACGCGCGAGGTCCTGTTCCTGCCGCTGCCGACCGAGCTGCGGCAGGAGGTGAAGCCGTTCGTCGACGTGACCGTGGACCGCATCTCGCGGGGGATCGGCGCGCTCGGCATGCTCGTGCTGATTCAGCCGTGGGGGCTTTCTCTCGCCTGGTATCAGCTCAGCTTCGTGAGCCTCGCGCTGGCGGCTCTCTGGTATTTCATGGCGTTCCGGGCCAAGCGCGAGTACGTCGCCTCGTTCCGCCAGAGCCTGGAGCGCCGGGTCGTCCAGCCCGATGCCGTCCGGCTCAGCGGCTCGGAGCTGTCGACCGTCGAGACCCTGGTGCAGGAGCTCGCGCATCCCGAGCCCGCGAGGGTCGTCTACGCGATCGACGTGCTGGAGTCGCTCGACAAGCGGAACCTCGTCACGCCCCTGCTCCTCTATCACGAGTCCCCGCGGGTCCGCACGCGTGCGCTCGGCGCGCTCGGCGCCGTGCGCGGCGACATCGCGGCCCAGTGGCTGCCGCAGATCCGGCGCATGCTCGGGGATTCCGAGCCAGGCGTGCGCGCCGCCGCCGTGGGCGCGATGGTGTCGATCAGCCACGACGATGCGGCGACGGTCGCGCGGCCGCTGCTCGCCGACGCCGATCCCAGGATTCGCGCCACGGCCGCCATCGCGCTGGCCGGAAGCGCGGACGCGAGAGACGTGGAAGCGGCGCAGGCCGCCCTGGAGGAGATGTCATCCGATTCGAGCGATGCGGCGCGCGCCGTGCGCCGCGAGGTTGCCGCCGCCGTGCGGCAGATCGCCAGCCCGCGGTTCCGTCCTCTCCTCATCCCGCTGCTGTACGACCCGGCCCCCGAAGTCGCCGACGAGGCGATGGAAAGCGTGCTCGCGGCAGGGAGCGGCGACTTCGTCTTCGTGCCGACGCTCGTGACGCTGCTCAGGCACCGTCGGCTCAAGGGCCGTGCCCGTGCCGTGCTGGTGGGCTACGGGCCAGCGGTGATCCCTGCCCTCGCGCATTTCATGCGCGACCAGGACGAGGACGTCTGGGTCCGGCGTCACATTCCCGCCACGCTCGCGCTGATCCCGTCGCAGGAGGCGGTCGATGTCCTCGTGGCCGGGCTCGACCAGAAGGACGGCTTCCTCAGGTACAAGGTGATTGCCTCGCTCGAGCGGCTGCGCCGCGAGCACCCGGAGTTCAGGTTCGAGCACGACCCGATCGAGGCCCAGGTCCTCGTCGAAGGGCGCAGCTACTTCACCTACCTGTCGCTCTCCGAGAACCTGTTCGGCAGCCGGCGCCTGTCCGCCGATTCCCTGCTCGCGCGGGCGCTGACCGAGAAGATGGGCCGGACGAAGAACCGAGTCTTCCTCCTCCTGTCGCTCATCTATCCCTGGCGCGACATCGTGGCCGCACGGTGGACGCTCGAGCACGGCGACAGCCGCAGCCGTGCGAACGCCTCGGAGTACCTCGACAACCTGCTCACGGGTCAGCTGCGGAAGCGGATTCTGCCGATCCTCGAGGACCTGCCTCGCGAGGAGCGCGTCCGGCGCGGCAACGTGCTGCTGCGGACCAGGCCTCGAGACGTCGAGGAAACGCTGCTCCAGCTCATCAACGAGGACGATCAGGTCGTCGCCGCCGCCGCCATCGACGTCGTGCGCCAGCAGCAGATCTGGTCGCTGGCCGACGACGTGGAACACGTGCTGGCTCATCGGGACGTGCGGGACTGGTACGTCTTCGAGGCCGCCTCCTGGGCGCTGGCCGAGCACCGGATGCCGGCGGAGCGCCGCCGCGAGCTGTGGCTCGAGCCGCTCCCGGCCGCCGAGCTCGCAGGCCGCCTGCGGCACCTGCCCCTGTTCGCGTCGGTCAGCGTCGACGAGCTCTTCCGGATCGCCGGCGCCGCACGCCAGGTGCGCCACGACCCCGGCACGGTCCTCCTGCAGGAAGGCAACGTGCCCGAGACGAGCCACCTGCTCCTCGACGGTCGCGTGACGTGCGCCCGCCGCGACGGCGAGCCCCCGTCCGTCGAGGCGCCGGCCGCGCTCGGATTCGTCGAGGCGCTGCAGGGCAGCCCGATGCGCGAAACGGTGAGGACCACGGGCCTGGCCGTCTCGCTGGCGCTGACGACGGAAGAGCTGCGCACGCTGCTCGCCGACAACACGGATCTCGTGAGCGGGCTGTTCGCCACCCTCGCGGAACGCGCGGGCTCCGCGGATCGCTCGGTGCACCCGACGACGGCCGCACGGGAGCTGGCGGCGCTGGCCGAAGGCGGCCTCGGCGCGGTCGAGAAGGTGCTGGCCCTCCAGCACGTGCCCCTGTTCGCGCGCGTCTCCGCCGAAGAGATGCGGCGCCTTGCGGAACTCGCCGCGGCCGTCCCCATGTCGGAAGGGGCGACGCTCTTCGCGGAGTCTGCCGCGCCGGCGCTCTGGCTCGTGCTGTCCGGGGAGGTCGCGCTCACGTCCTCCACCGGCGCGGAACCGCTCACGGCCCGGGGCGGCGAGATCATCGGAGCCCTCTCCACGATGGCGGGGCGGCCGCTCGGGCGCTCGGCCAGGGTCGTCAAGAGCGGCCTCGCGCTCAGGATCGACCGCGACGACCTCTTCGATCTGCTCGGCGAGAGGCCCGAGCTGCTGCGGCAGATGTTCTCGGGGATGTTCAGGATACGGACCGAGATGGTACCGGTTCCGTAGCGCTCGCGCCGGGCGCCGGCGGCGTGCGGAGCGAGGCTCAGCGCCGCACGGGCACCCTGGCCTCGCGCACGGCCTGAACGATGTGGCGCGCAGAGATGCCGTAGCGATCGAGCAGCTCGTCGGGCTGGCCGCTCCGGGGCACCTCGCGCACGGCCAGCCGCCGCACCGCGACTCCCGCGGGTGCCAGCGCTTCGGCCACGGCATCGCCCAGGCCGCCCGCGCTGTAGTGATCCTCGACCGCGATGACGACCCCGCCGGTGGCTTCCGCCGCCGCGCTCAGCGTCGCCGCGTCAATCGGGTGTACCGAGTAGGCGTCGATGACGCGGATGTTCGTCCCGTCCTTCCGGAGCTCGTCGCAGGCCTTCAGCGCCTCGTATACGGTCACTCCAGCGGCAACGACCGTCGCTACGTCGCCGTCGGTCTGCCGGAGCACCTTCGACCCGCCGACCGGGAACCGCTCGTCGGTCCCGTAGATGACGGCCGTCTTCGGCCGTGACGTCCGCATATAGACCAGCCCGGGCGTCCTCGCCATCTCGGCGACGAGCCGTTCGGTGCTGACTCCGTCGCACGGGTAGAGCACAGTGCACCCCGGCACGGCACGCATCATCGCAAGGTCTTCCAGCGCCATCTGCGAGGGCCCGTCCTCGCCAATCGACACGCCCACGTGCGACCCGGTGAACTTGACGTTCGAGAACGAGATGCCCGCCATGCGGATGAAGTCGGCGGCCCTGGACAGGAAACAGGCGAACGTCGAGGGGAACGGAATGGCGCCGCGCGCCGCCAGCCCCATGGCCGCACCCACCATCACCTGCTCGGCGATGAAGCACTCCACGAAGCGGGCGGGATGCTGCTTCTCGAAGCGCTCGCTGAACGTGGAGTTCTTCACATCGGCATCGAGCACGACCACGCGCGGATCGACGCCGCCGAGTGCGGCCACCGCGGTGCCCCACGCTTCCCGGGTGGCGACCGTGTCGCCGAGCGCGTAAGCGGGCGCGGGCAGCTTCGAGTAATCGGCCGGATCTTCACGGCGCGTCTTCGAGGCCGGCGGTCGGACGACAGGCTTCAGGGCGTCCGGCACGCGCTGCGCCTCGAGCTCCGCAATCGCCCTGGCCGCCTCGTCTTTCTTGAGCGGTTTGCCGTGCCAGTTCTCGCGTCCCTCGAGCCACGAGACGCCCTTGCCCTTCAACGTCCGCGCCACGATGATCGTCGGCCGCCCTGTCGTGGTCCGCGCGGAGTCGTACGCGTCGAGCAGCGCCTGCACGTCGTGGCCGTCCACCGTGAGCGCGTGCCAGCCGAACGCCTTCCAGCGCACGGCGATGCGGTCCAGATCGTGGTGAAAGGGCGTGGGCTGGCTCTGGCCGAGCGCGTTCACGTCGATGATCGCGCAGAGGTTGTCGAGCTTCTGGTGCTCGGCGAGCGAGGCCGCCTCCCAGACCGAGCCTTCGGCCAGCTCGCCGTCGCCGAGCAGCACGTACGTGCGGTAGTCGGAGCCGATGCGGCGGGCGTTGAGCGCGATGCCCACGGCCGCGCAGACCCCCTGGCCGAGCGATCCGGTCGCAACGTCCACGAACGACAGCCTCGGCGTGGGGTGCCCCTCCAGATCGGAATCGATCCGGCGCAGCGTCAGCAGCGCCTCGCGTGGAAAGAGCCCGGCCTGGGCCCAGGCGGCGTACAGCACCGGAGCCCCGTGCCCCTTCGACAGCACGAACCGATCGTTGTCGGGGTTCTGTGGATCGCGCGGATCGAACCGCATCTCGGCGAAGAACAGCGTGGCCACGATCTCGGCCGCGGACATGCACGTCGTCGGGTGTCCGCTGCCCGCTGCGGTGGTCGCCCGGATGGAGTCGATCCGCAGCTCGGCAGCGATGTTGCGCAGCGTGGCGAGTGGTGATGCAGGCATGGCGAAACGGTGAGTGTATCACCGGATCGGGACATGGCGGAGCGCAAGCAGGTAGTGGGCCGCGAGCGGTCCGTGCGCGCGTGCGAGCGGTCCGGCGAAGTGCAGCACCGCCTCCGCGCGGGCGGCGAACTCGTCGTTGCGCGAGGTGACCGCCAATCTCGACAGCAGCCGGGCCGCCTCGCAGTTGGCCACGAAAGGCTTCAGCCGCTGGCCGAGCAACCCGATCGCCTCCTCGTCGTGGATTTGGGTCCTGTCGAAGAAGCCGCCCGCCGCCGCATCCCACAGCGTGCGCAGCATGTAATGCGCCAGTTCTTCCGCCATCATCTCGTAGACGATGTCGCCGGTGGATTCGTAGGCGTCGAGGTGCGCCGAGGCCATCGCCAGCTGGTCCGTCAGGAGCCCCCTCGGGCCCGGCTCCACGTCGTCGAACCAGTGGGCGACGCCCTGCCCGGGCAGATAGGTGGCGAGCACGACGCGCTCGAGCGAGCGCACCGCGAACCCGGCGAGTCCCGGATCGTCGAAGACGCGGGCCGCCCTCAGCGCGGCCGACGCCATCGCGGCGTTGGCGTCCGTGTAGAGGACGCGATCGACCGGACCCGGCATCACGCCGCCGCGCGCCCCGGCCGGTGCCGGGTCATCCGCTGCCGGGCTGGAGGCTTGGGACGCGGCCCATCCGCCGTCCACGTGGTCGGCGAGCGACGTCTGCACGTACCGAAGCACATCCTGCGCGCGCTCGGCGTAGCGCGCGACGCGCAGGACGTCGGCAGCCTCGGCGTAGACGCCGAGCAGCGCCGCGTTCGTCTCGAGGAGCTTCTCGTGCTGCGGTGTCTGCCAGTCGCGCGTGACGGAAACGCGGAAGAACCCGCCGTCCAGCTCGTCGTGCAGTCTGCTCCATCCCATGGCGTCGAGCGTCCGCTCGAGCATCACCCGCTGGGCCGGGTCGGCAGTGCCGCGGCATCGCTCGAGGGCCAGCTCCAGGGGGGCCGTCAACGGAAACCGGGGCTCGCCGCCGAACCCGCCGTAGATCGGATCGAAGCTGGCCTCGACAATCGTCTCGAGCTCCCCCGGATCCGGCATCGGGCCGGCCGCGCTCGAGGTCGCACCGGGAGACGGGGCGAGCTCCGCCGGCCGCTCGTGCGCACCCGCCGCGAAGGCCGCCGCCGCCTGGCTCAGCACGACCGCCAGCCGCTCGGGTGGAGCAAACGTGCCGCCGCCCATGAGTGCGCCATCCGGCGTCAGGAACGCGGTCGTCGGCAGCCCGCCAAGGGTGTAGCGTTCGGCGATATCGGGACGCCGGTCCGCGTCGACGCGCACGGGCACGAACGCGTCGCGGACGAGGGCGACGACCCGTTCGTCGGCGTAGCTCGTCTCGTCCATCTGCCGGCTGCAGACGGACCAGATTGCGGAGAGGGAGAGGAGGACGGGCTTGCGCTCGTGCCTCGCGCGCGTGAAGGCCCCGGGGCTCCAGGCGTTCCAGTCGATGGGCATGGCGGGACTGGCGTTCCGACGTCGGCGCGGAGCCGGCAGGACGGCGCGATCTCGAGGCGTGCCGAGGCCGAGGGCCGAAGCCGGCGGTTCAGGGCAATTATAATGAGGGGATGCTTGCGCTCCGGTACGCGGGTCTGATCGCGGTCGCCGTGTGGGTGGGCGGGCTGCTCGGGCTGGCGGCCGTCGGCGCGCCCGCGATCTTCGAGACGATCGACGCCCGCCACGTCCCGGACGGCCGCGTGCTCTCCGGCGCCATCTTCGGCGAGGTCCTGCGACGCTTCCACCTGGTTGCGTACGGCTGCGGGGGAATCGTGCTCGGGTCGCTGGCTGCACGAGCCGTGCTCGGCCCGAGACCGCGGCGCTTTGCCGTGCGGGCGGGTATCGCCACGGCCATGCTCGCGGCGTCCCTCTATTCGGGCCTCGTCGTGTCGGCACGCATCGCCCGTTCGCAGCAGGAGCTCGGCGTCGCCCCGTCGAGCCTGCATGAAGACGACCCGCGCCGTGCGGCCTTCGGACGGCTGCACGGGCAGTCCACACTGCTGCAGCTCGTGCCGATCCTCGGCGGGCTCGTGCTGATGCTGTTCGAGCTGCGTGATTGAGTGCTGTCTTCCAGAATACGGTGATGGTCAGGGCGGCGAGACGCCTTGCTGGCAAGCCGCGACCACCGAGATTACCGGAGTTTCGGAGCAGGAGCGACGCGGGCAACGGGATGCATCGCCGACCGAATGCCACGGTCTTCATGACACCCATCACCAAGGAGTGATCACCGTGCCGGATTACGGGGAGACGCTCAGGCGGATCGAAGCTGCCATCGACAGGGAGACCGAGGCGACCGGCGCCATGGAAACGACCGTCCGCCTGCTGAAAGAGGCGCTTCCCGACTATTCGTGGGTCGGCATCTATCTGCTGTTCAGCAACGAGCTGGTGCTCGGCCCCTACGTCGGCAAGCCCTCGCCGCATACGCGAATCCCGCTCGGCCGCGGCATCTGCGGCGCGGCCGCCAGCGAAAAGGCCACGATCGTCGTCGACGACGTGACCGCGGATCCGCGTTACCTGGCCTGCAGCGTGGACACGCGATCGGAGATCGTCGTCCCCATCATGCACGAGGGGGAAGTGCTCGGCGAGCTCGATGTCGACAGCGATCGTCCCGCCGCGTTCGGCGATCGGGACCGGCAGCTGCTCGAACGTCTGGCCGCCGTGCTCGCGCCGCGGCTGGCGGCGATTCCCCGCTGAATCGCGGACTTGTCCGCCGTAGCCCGAAGGGCGGACGTGGATGCACGCGAGAACTCACGGGACGCGGATGAACGCGGAACTCTCGGGACGCGGACTTGTCCGCCGTAGCCCGAAGGGCGGAGGCGGATGAACGAGCTCACGCGGTGCGGTTGCCCGCACATGGTCGCGCGGCAGTCTGGCCAGCCGATACACCACGGACCAGACACGAACGCCGACGAGGCTGAGATCGATCGAGATCGATGGCTCACCAAATCACGTTGATTCCGGGGGACGGCATCGGGCCCGAAGTGACCGAGTCGGTCGTCCGCATCTTCAAGGTTGCCGGGGTGCCCGTCGACTGGGACCGCCAGGATGCCGGCGTGACGGCGTTCGAGCGGTTCAACGTTTCTCTCCCGGCGGAGCTGCTCGAGTCGATCCGGAGGAACCGCGTCGCGTTGAAAGGGCCCGTCACCACTCCGATCGGCGAGGGCTTCACCAGCGTGAACGTCGGCCTGCGCAAGGCGCTGGACCTCTACGCGAACGTGCGGCCGGTGCGGAACCTGATCGGCGTGGAGAGCCGCTTCACCGGCGTCGACCTGGTCATCGTCCGCGAGAACACCGAGGATCTGTACTCGGGCCTCGAGCACGAGGTCGTCCCCGGCGTCGTGGAGAGCCTGAAGATCATCACCGAGAAGGCCTCGACGCGCATCGCGCGGTTCGCGTTCGAGCACGCGCGGGCGAACGGGCGTACCCGGGTGACCGCCATTCACAAGGCGAACATCATGAAGCTCGGCGACGGCCTCTTCCTCCAGAGCACCCGTGCCGTCTCGCGCGACTTCACGAACATCCCGTACGACGAGCGCATCGTCGATGCGGCCTGCATGCACCTGGTCATGCACCCGGAGCGGTTCGACGTGCTGCTGCTGCCGAACCTGTACGGCGACATCGTCTCGGACCTCTGCGCGGGCCTCGTCGGCGGCCTCGGCGTGGTCCCCGGCGCGAACGTCGGCGCCGGCTGCGCGGTGTTCGAGGCCGTGCACGGCAGCGCGCCGGATATCGCGGGCAAGAATCTCGCGAACCCCACGGCGCTCCTGATGTCGGCGCTGATGATGCTCGACCATCTCGGCGAGCGCGAGCGCAGCGCCCACGTCAGGGAGGCGCTGGGCCGCGTGCTGTCAGCGGGCGGCGTCCGGACGCGCGATCTCGGCGGGACGGCGTCGACGACGGAGTTCACCGACGCGATCTGTCGTGAAATTCAGGGCCCGCGGCGGCCGTGAGGCACCCGTCGATCCCGGGAGGGCGACACAGCCATCGGCGCCACGGCGCAGAGCGGGCTCGAATCTCCGGTAAGCGCATGTTATAGTTCGAGTTCGATGCTCGACGACATCACGCGGGCGGTGCTGGCGCGCGAGGATGTGGCGAAGTACCTCCGTGGCGGGCATGGCCGCTCCGAGCTGGAAGCGCGCGAGCGAATCCACGCGTATCTCGACGAGCTGCGCACGACGCAGCGCTACCCGATCTACCGCGCGCTCAAGCATCCCCTCTATCCCATTCTCCGCAAGATCGAGCGAATCGACGAGGGCGTGCGCGTCGCGCAGGACGCCACGCGCGCCGGACGCGTCATCTACATCTCCAACCACAAGAGCCATCTGGATTACCTCGTCGAGCCGCTGGTGCTCGACGACAGCGGCGTCCGGCCGCCGGTCATCGCCGCGGGCATCAACCTGTTCGGCGGCCCGCTCGGCCTCATCCACCGCCACGTCACCGGCGCCATTCCCATCCGCCGCAATACGAAGGATCCGGCCTACCTGGTCACACTGAAGGCCTACGTCGCGGAGCTGCTGCAGCGGCACGACCTGCTCTTCTACATCGAGGGCGGGCGGAGCTACTCCGGCGAGCTGAAGCCGCCGAAGACGGGGCTGCTCCACGCCGCGCTCCAGGCGAACCGGGCCGACGCGCAGGTCGTCCCGCTCGCGGTGGCCTACGACGTCGTGCTCGAGGACCATATCCTCGCGCACCAGGCCTCCAGGCGCCGGAACCGGCCGTTCGCGCGCGAGGTGGCCGAGATGGTGCGCTACGCCGTCGGATACCAGTCGCGCGCGTTCGTGACGTTCGGTCCGCCCATTGGACTGGGCGCCACCGACCCCGAGTCGCGCCGCGACGTGATGGCGCTCGCCCACCACATCCGCCACGTCATCGGACGCCTGTACAAGGTGGTGCCCACAGCGCTGGTGGCGGCCGCGATGCGCCCGTCGATCACGAGGCGCGAGCTGGAAAGCGGCGTGGACGTGCTGATCGACCTGCTCCGCGCCGGGGGCGCGAATCTCGCCGTTGCGACCGGGCGACAGGCCGTCGACGAAGCCGCCGACGCGCTCGCGGCTCGAAACATCATCTACGTGGAGCGGGGCGGGCGCTTCCGGGTCCGCGAGCGCACGGTGCTGCGGTACTACGCCCGCACCCTGCAGCACCTGCTCGCCGGCTCGGGGCGGGTGCCGCGCACCCACTGATGATCGACGGCATCTCCAAGGCGATCTTCCACGCTCTCGCCGCCAGCCACGCGCTCAAACACGTCGCCTCGCGATACGGGATGCGCCGGCGCGAGAGCTTCGCGCGCCGCTTCATCGCAGGCGAGACTGTCGAGGAGGCGGTGACCGCGGCGCAGGCGATCGAGCAGGCCGGCTTCCGGCAGACGCTCGACTACCTCGGGGAGAGCGTCGGGACGATGGACGAGGCGGACCACGCCACCCGCAGCTACCTCGCGGTCCTCGAAGCCGTCAGCCTGGCCGGCATCGGCCGCAACATCTCGCTCAAGCTGACGCAGCTGGGCCTGACGATCGATCGCGCCACGTGCGTCGACAACCTGCGGCGCATCCTCGACGCCGGCGCCGCACGCGAGTTCTTCGTCCGCATCGACATGGAGAACTCCCCGTTTACACAGGTCACGCTCGACATCTTCGAGACGATGTGGCAGCAGGGGTATCGGAACGCGGGCGTGGTACTGCAGTCCTGCCTCAAGCGAAGCGCCGCGGATGCCCGCCGCATGAACGAGCTGGGCGCACGGGTGCGGCTCGTGAAGGGCGCCTACAAGGAGCCGAAGACAGTCGCCTGGACCCGGAAAAGCGACGTCGACGACGCGTTTCTCGAGATCATGCGCATCCTGCTGGAGCGCGGAGCGTTCCCGGCAATTGCCACTCACGATCCCGCCATGATCGAGGGAACGCGGACGTTCGCCTCTGCACGCGCCATCGGCCCGGACCGATACGAGTTCCAGATGCTGTACGGGATCCGCCGTGACCTGCAGGCGGCGCTGGTGAAAGGCGGGTTCGGCGTCCGGGTCTACATTCCCTTCGGCCGCGAGTGGTTTCCCTATTTCATGCGCCGGCTCGGAGAGCGACCCGCAAACGTGGCATTCGTCCTCAGAAGTCTGCTTCGCGAGAGCTGAGGTCCAGAAAGTCACCCAATAGGGCGACTAGTTTCGCCGTTCCGGGCAGTCCTCGGTCTTCTGGACGCCACGCCGAGAAACCGCGGGACCGCGTCCATCCTCCTGTCGAATCTAAGGCATACAGTGGGGAATCCGAAGCCGACACCCGCGACGGCCGCCACAGGGTCGCTTTCCATGGTAAGTGTCTTGATGAGTAATGTTTAGGTCAGAAGACCGGCCCGTGGCACATCGTTTGATATTCATGGGCTCGCGGGAGGCCGAAACGGCCGACTGGCGGCCTGCGTCCTATCTGGAGGGCCGGCATCCCGTCTGAAGGGCCCGGAATCCCGGAGGTAAGGGAGAGACCCATGGTTACGAACTATCCCCAGCGACTGTCGGCAGCCACGCAGGTGGGCGTTGAGAGGCGGCCACAGGGCGGCATCGCGGCGCGTGTTCTCGGGAGCCTCGGGCAGTTCTTCTGCGGCCTGCGCGGGCACGAGGCCGTGCTCCACTTCGAGGGCAACCGCGTCATGATGCGCTGCACGACGTGCGGACACGACACGCCGGGCTGGGAGATCAGCAGTCGCGGTCCTCGGCGCCGCTTCGAGGGGGATGCGCGCCGCCACGTCCTCGCACCCAAGCGGCTCGTCCTCAAGAAGACTGCGTGATCCGTCCGGTCAGCTCCTGCACCACTCCAGCGCCAGCCGCGCGAGCACGTCGCGGCAGGCGATCACCTCGTTCAACCTGACGTACTCCTCGATGCTGTGAAGGCCGGCGCCGCCCGGCCCGAACAGCACCGAGGGAATCCCGGCCGATCCGAGCACGGCGGCATCCGTCCAGAAGCTCATGCCGACGGGCGCGGAGGGAACGCCGAGGGTCCGCAGACCACTGGCCAGGCAGACGGGCAGCGGATGGCCGGCGTCGATCTCGTACGGAGGCCGGGCGAACGTCAGCCTCGCCGCCCCCTCGAATTCAGCGTCCTCGCGCTGCAGCGCCTCGAGGATCGCGCGCACCTCATCCTCGGCGATACCGCCGGCTTCGCCGGGGATCGTCCGGCGTTCCATGCGGAGCAGGCACCGCGCCGGGTAGCTGCTCAGCTCGCGTCCGCCCTCGACGGTCGACGCGTGCAGCGATGCCGTGCCGAGGATCGGGTGAGCCGGCCCCGACTGAAGGCGCCGATCGAGCGCCTCCAGCCGGCCGAGCACGCGTCCCATGCGAAGGATGGCGTCGCGGCCGTCGGCCGGGCGGCTGCCGTGCGCGGCCCGCCCGCGCGTCTCGATCTCGATCCAGGCGAACCCCTTGTGGCCCACGGCCATGCGGAGATCGGTCGGCTCGGGGACGACGGCGGCATCCGTGCGCCAGCCGGCCACGAGCGCGTCGGCGCCGATGCTTTCGTATTCCTCGTCCACGACGGCTGCCACGACGAGCCGGCCGCTGAGGAAACCCTCGCTGGCGGCCACGCGGGCGGCATCGATCATCGCCGCAAGGCCGCCCTTCATGTCCTGGGCGCCGCGACCATACAGCAGCCCCTCGCGGATTACAGGATCGAACGGCGCGCGCATGCCCTCGACCCCGACGGTGTCGACGTGGCCGCAGAACATGAGCGATCGGCCGGGCGCATGTCCCTCGAGCACCCCGATCACGTTGGATCGGCCGGGCGCCGCCGCCTCCACGTGGACGTCGAGTCCCAGCCGGCGCATGTGGGCGGCAATCGCATCGGCGATCGCGGCCTCGCCTGCAGCGCCGCGGACCAGCGAGGGATTCACCGAATCGATGGCCACCAGATCGCGGAGCAGGGCGACGGCAGGATCCATGGCGCTGTCGCTCAACCGGCAGGGCTGGAGTGTCTTCGGCGGCCGTAACGGCGGACGAGCCGGTCGGTCGCGGCGGGAGCCATGACGTTCAGGATCGCGAGCGCCCGCGACTTCGCGTGCGGGTAGACCTCGGGCCGCGGCCGCCGGATGCAGGCCGCTATCGCGGCGGCCACGCGCTGGGACGGCTGCTTCGGCCCCAGCCCGGCGACGACGTGGCCGTAGTCGCGCTGCATCGCCTCGCGGAACTCGGTCTCGGTCGAGACCGGGAACACCACGCTGACGTGGATGGCGGACCCGGTGAACTCCGCACGCAGCGATTCGGCGAAGCCCGCCTGCGCGGCCTTGGTGGCGCTGTACCCGCTCATCTGGGCGATGCCGCGCCGTCCGACGATCGAGGACACGAACAGGAGGTGGCCGTGCTGCTGGCGCCGGAAGATTGGAAGCGCGGCTCGCGCGCCGTAGTACGAGCCCATGAAGTTGACGTCCATCATGCGGTGCATGACGTCCGGCGGAGTCTCCTCGACAGTCCCGTAGTAGCCGAAGCCCGCGTTGCAGATCATGATCTGGAGCCCGCCGAACACGGTCACTGCCCGGTCCACGAGCGCCATTACGTCCGCTTCGCGCGTCACGTCCATCGCCAGGGCCTCGGCCCGGCCGCCGGCACCACGGATACGCTCGACGGCGGCTGTCAGCCGGTCCGCCCGCCGTGCGCCCAGGACGACGGCGATTCCCTCGCGCGCGAGCTGCTCGGCCGTCGCCAGCCCGATCCCGGACGAAGCCCCCGTGATCACGGCAACGCGCATACGAAATGATAATGATACAGTCGCAGGCCGGCTGGCGGGACCGACCGGCCAGCGCGCCCGCGAGGCCCATGAGCATCGAAGTGGCCACGAGCATCGCCAGGAGGGTTCGCGAGAGCGGCGGCCGCGCCCTCGTCGTGGGCGGCTGGGTGCGGGATCGGCTGCTGGGCCTCGACCCCAAGGACGTGGACCTCGAGATCTACGGGCTTCCGGCCCCGACGCTCCGGGACGTGCTCGGCACGGTCGGCCCCGTCGACACCGTTGGCGAGAGCTTCACCGTGTTCAAGGTGGCGGGCGTGGACGTCTCGCTGCCCCGGCGGGACTCCAAGACGGGACGCGGCCATCGCGGCTTCGACGTCGCGGGCGATCCGTCGATGACGCCCGCAGAGGCCGCGCGGCGCCGCGACTTCACGATCAACGCGATTGCGTGGGACCCGCT
The DNA here is from genome assembly GCA_035620975.1 of Vicinamibacterales bacterium. Classification (GTDB taxonomy): domain Bacteria; phylum Acidobacteriota; class Vicinamibacteria; order Vicinamibacterales; family 2-12-FULL-66-21; genus DASPFV01. The sequence continues at coordinate 9,910 of DASPFV010000141.1, read as the reverse complement.
GTCGGGGGACTACCTGGATCCCTCCGGCGGGCGGCGGGACCTCCTCGAGCGGCGGACGCTGCGAGCGGTCGACCCGCGGACGTTTTCCGACGACAGCCTGCGGGTGCTGCGCGGCATCCAGTTCGCCGCGCGCTTCGATCTGACGATGGATGAGGGCACGCGTGAGATCTGCCGGCGGATTCCCCTGGACGATCTGCCCGCCGAGCGAGTCTGGGGAGAACTGGAAAAGCTGCTCCTCCTCGCGCGGAGACCCTCCACCGGACTGCGCCTGGCCGTGGAGCTCGGAGTGGTCGAACGCCTCTTCCCCGAGCTGGCGGCGCTGGTCGACTGTCCCCAGGAGCCGGAATGGCACCCCGAGGGCGACGTGTGGGTGCACACGCTGCTCGTGGTGGACGAGGCGCGCACGCGCATCGGCGACCTCGATCACCCGCAGCAGGTGACGGTCATGCTCGGCGCGCTTTGTCATGACGTCGGCAAACCCGTGACGACGGCCGTGGTCGAGGGACGCATCCGTTCGCTCGATCACGAGCAGGCGGGGGTCGCGCCGGCCTCCTCGCTGCTCGATCGGCTCAACGTCCACACGATGGGCGGCTACGACGTCCGCCGCCAGGTCCTCGGCATCGTCGCGCACCACCTGAAGCCGAACGCGTTCCTGAAGTCGGGCACGCCCGTGGGCGATGGCGCCTACCGGCGCCTGGCGCAGAAAGTCGACCTGGAGCTGCTCGCGCGAGTCGCGAAGTCCGACTGCCTCGGACGGACGGGCGACTTCGACTGCACGGGCATCGACCGCTTCCTCGAGCGCGCACGCGCGCTGGGCGTGGAGCACCGCGCTCCCGAGGCAGTTCTGATGGGTCGGCATCTGCTGGATCTGGGGATGACCCCGGGTCCGCGCGTCGGGCACGTCCTGCGTCAGGTGTACGAGGCGCAGCTCGATGGACGCATCACGTCGCTCGACGAAGCGCTCGAGCTGGCGCGATCGATCCTGTCTGGTGCGGCCCGGTCCCCGGGCCGGAGCCGGCTCGGCGTCAGCGGCAGAGATCGTAGAGAGGATTGAGAGAGGATGATGAACCGCGCCGGGGTCCTGCGCGCGCTGGGATGTGTGGCGGTGGCGGGCGCCACCCTGATGCGGGGCACGCCGGTGTTCGCGCAGCCGGTGCCGGAGCCCATTGGACCGTTCGCAGCGGACGTCCGGGTCTCGCTGCCGCGGTTCCCGGACGACGTCAGCATCGCCAGCGCGCTCGGCGTGGCCTCCACGAACCTGCCGACGCGCGGCCTGGGCCTGGCCGCAGGCGTGAACTGGTACCCCTTCCGCATGGGCGCGATCACGGTCGGACTGGGCGGCGAGGTCCTCCTGAGCCGCGGCAGCCGCACCGCGGAATCACAGGACGACGCGCCGGCCGGGCCCGTGGTGAACACGCGTTTTGCCGCACTCTCGCCGCAGGTCTCGCTGAACTTCGGAACCGGACGGGGCTGGAGCTATCTCAGCGGCGGGCTGGGGCCCGGCGCGTTCACGAGCGAGCGGGAGGACGAGCCGGTCGGCGAGGCGGCGAGCCGGCCGCGTGTCCTGAACTACGGCGGCGGCGCGCGATGGTTCGCGAAGGAGCACCTCGCGTTCGTCCTGGATCTGCGCTTCTACACGATCGATGCGCAGGAGGCCACGATCGACCGTCCCGCCTATCCGAAGATGCGGATGATGGTGTTCAGCGCGGGCGTGTCCTTCAAGTAGGTGAAAACGGTCAGGCCGCCTCGCGGCCGGTCCGCCACTCCTCGAACAGCCGGGCCGCGTTGCGCGAGACGGCGTGCAGCGACGGATGCCAGCCGATCGCGCGCGCCCGCGGGCTGCGGACGATCTGATCGAGCGCGAGCGCGTCGGCGTACGGGCCGAGCTTCTGCCGCGCCTCCGCGATCGGCACGTGACGCACGCTCGGCCGGATGGGCACGTGGCTCGCGATAGCGGCCACGAGCTCATTGACCCGTTCGTCGGCCTCGTCGTTCGCGTGGAACACGCCCGCAGCCTCAGGATGCGCGACGAGGCGCGCGTACAGCTCGCCGAGATCGCGCTCGTGCACGAGCGGCCAGTGGTTCTCGCCGCTTCCGATCACGCGCACCAGGCCGTTCGCCGCGTCCTTGAAGAGCTCCCCGACGATGCCCCGCGCCCCGCCGTAGACGATGCCGGGCCGCACGACCACGGTGCGGAAGCCCGCAGCGGCGGCACCGAGCACGAGTTGCTCGTGGGAGGGCCGCCATGCCACGTGATCGGCAGGGCTGAGCGGCGCCGACTCGTCGGCCGGCACGGTGGTGTTCCCGAGGACCCACACCCCCGAGGTGTAGATCAGGAGCCGGCCCCGCCCCGCGCCCGCCTGCAGCAGCGACGTGATGGCCAGCGCGTCGATGTCGCGGCCCCGGGCGGAATACTCGAACCCGGCGTGGACGATGCCCTCCGCAGCACCAGCCGCCGGCAGATAGCTGGCAGGCTGCGAGAGATCGCCGATCACCGGGCGCGCGCCCCGGGCCAGCACCTGGGCGGCCTTCTCGCGGTTGCGCACGAGCGTCTCCACCTGGTGACCGCCGCGCACGAGGGCCTCGAGGGCCGCCGCGCCGATATAGCCCGTCCCGCCCGTCAGGAAGATACGCATGATGTCAGCTCCCAGGGCCCGGCACCTCTCGTCGGGCACCCGGGTTCGGCCCGGCCGTGCCGGCCTGACCAGAGGGACGGACGTGAGCCGCGTGGGTGTGCCTATTCAATGCCGGCCGGGCGCCGGAGTCAAATGTCCCAGATCCGCTCCTGCCGATCGTAGAAGGTCATGGCGCCGTCCTCGCTCACCTTGAGCACGGCGCCGTAGCGGCCGGCCGCCATCGCGGCCGTCGTCCTGGCCCCCTCGACCGCCAGCGCCGAGTGCGGCTCCGGCGGCTCGCTGTGCAGGAGAATCGCGCCCACCGCGAGCAGCCGGCCGGAGGCATCCATGACGGTGGCGCCATCGGTCTTGGCCAGCCCGGCGAGGACGGCGGGGTCGAGGCCCACGGCAGTCCGTCCGCGGATCATGTGCAGCAGCTGCATGCGCGTCGGTTTACTGCCCGATTCGGCACGCACCAGGTCGAGCTGATCCGCCGGGGCCACCAGCAGTGGCAGTGAACTGGCCGGCTCGCTCAGGACCACGAACAGGGCTCCCTCCCGCGCATCCGCCAGATCGAACGCCGTCTGAAAGAGCCGCTCGGCGAGATCGCGATTTCCGATAGCTGCTTCCCACATGTCGTACTTGGCCTGGACGTCGAGGACGTTCCATCGGGCGTTGCGGAAGCTGAACATCTGCACGCCCTGCGCGAAGATCTTCATCTCGTGGGACGGGCTGAGGACGATGCAGAGGTTGCGGTTGCCCAGCGTGGCGAGCGCGTGCGGACGGTACGGAGCGGGACACGGGACTTCCAGCCGCCCGCCGCGCCCGTACTGCTGCACGTCGACGAGATCGAGCACCGTGCCCTGCTGGTTCACGAGGAAGAGCGTCTGCAACCCGTCGCAGACGCGGTAAAAGCTCTTTATCGCGGTGAGCGCCTGCGAGTAGCGGTAGGCCAGGGTGTCGGGCGGCCGCGGGATGCGATGCTGCCGATCGTCCTCGCCCTCGAGCAGCAGGACGCCAGACGAGATCGGCCGGTTCTCGTAGCTCGAGAGTGCGGCGACGCGGAGCACCTCGATGGCAGTCGCCACCAGATCGGCGCGGCTCGCCGGTGCGCCATGGTCCGCCTGGTCGAGGAACGCCCCGAGGTAACGGTCCTCGATCGCGCCTCTGAAGAGGTCGCCGCGCTCGAGCATCTGCTTCGGATCGAAGATCGCGCGATAGCGCAGGGAGAGCACCTCGCCGATGGCGCGCGCGAGCCGGACCTCGTGCGCCGTGAACGGTCGCGGCGCAGGCACGTGCAGCACGTGACGGGTGCCGAACCAGCGGATCGACAGGACGGTGGGGTCGTTCGTCGGCTCGATCGCCAGGCGGCCATCGGAGGAAAGCGAGGGAATCGGCTCGGTCTCGAACGTGGCGCGGCCGAAGAACTGCCGGAGCGCCGCCTGCAGGAGGCTGTCGTAGAGCGCACTGGCGGCGAACACGGGCGGTACCGACACCGCGGATTTCTCCCTTCACCGTGGATTGCGGCGGATGATCGTCCTGTTCTTCACGGGTCGCGGACTTGTCCCCCGTAGCCCGCAGGCCGGAGGCGGATGAACGCGGATGCTTCTCCTGTTCCTCACGGGACGCAGACTTGCCCGCGTCCCGTCAACCCATCCGCGAACATCCGCGTTCGAGTCGCACGCCCTGCCGGATGAATCATAATTCACGCAATGCCCCGGCGTACGCTGCTCGACTTCTTCGCCGACCTCGAGTCCACGGCCGGCGAGTTCCTGGTCTATGACGACGGATACAGGAGCCGGTCGTACAGCTACGCGCAGGTCACGTCCGCGGCGCGGGAGTTCGCCCGGATGCTCGTGGGCGCGATCCCGGCCGCCAGCGACAGCCCGGCCGTCGTCATCTGGAGCGAGAACCGGCCCGAGTGGATTGTCGCGCTCTGGGGGTGTCTCCTGGAAGGGGTCGTCCTCGTCCCGATCGACTACCGCGCGTCGGCGGACTTCCTTCACCGCGTCGCGGACATCGTCCAGGCGCATGCGGTCCTCGTCGGCGACGTCGTCGACGCCGAGGCCGCACATTCCGCGGCGCGGCCGGTGTGGAAGCTGGCCGAGCTGCGCGGCTCGACTGCGCGGCGCGGCGAGGCCGCGGCGGGGACCTTCCAGGAGATCACGGCGGACGCAACCGCGGAGATCATCTTCACCTCGGGCGCCACGGCGGAGCCGAAGGGCGTAGTGATCACGCACCGGAACATCCTGGCGAATATCGTCCCCATCGAGCGCGAGGTCGCGAAATACCGGCGGTGGGCGAAACCGTTCCTCCCCATTCGTTTCCTGAACCTGCTGCCGCTCAGCCACATGTTCGGCCAGGCCATGGCGACCTTCGTGCCACCCATGCTGCCGGGCCTCGTCGTGTTCACCCGCAGTTACGCCCCGGAGGACATCCTGCGGCAGATCCGCGGGCGGCGGGTCTCGGTGCTCGTGTGCGTGCCGAAAATGCTCGAGGTGCTGCGCGACTACATCGTGCGGCTCGCGCCCGAGACCGCCGCTCCGCCGCCGAAAATGCACTGGATGCGGCGCTGGTGGCGCTATCGGCGCGTGCACCGGCTGTTCGGGTTCAAGTTCTGGGCGATGGTCGTCGGCGCCGCTCCGCTCGATCCGCAGGTCGAGGCCTTCTGGTCCGGACTCGGCTTCGTCGTTGTCCAGGGATACGGCCTCACGGAAACGGCGCCGATCGTCACGCTCAACCATCCGTTCCATGCCGTGCGGGGCGCTGTCGGCCGGCCCATCGCCGGCGTCGAGGTGAAGATCGCCGACGACGGCGAGATCCTCGTGCGCGGCGACAACGTCACCCGCGGGTACTTCAAGGCTCCCGAGGAGACTCGCACCGCCTTCCGCGACGGCTGGTTCCACACCGGCGACATCGGCGAATTCGACGCCCAGGGGCAGCTGCACATCCGCGGCCGCAAGAAGGAGATGATCGTCACGCCCGAGGGCCTCAACGTTTTCCCCGAGGACGTCGAGCGCGTGCTGAACGAGCAGCCCGGGATCCGCGACTCCGCGATCGTGGGATCGTCCCTGCCGGGCTCGACCGCCGAGAGAGTGCACGCCGTGGTCGTGGTCGAGCCGGGTGCCGACCTCGATGACGCGGTCCGCCGCGCGAACCGGGAGCTGGCCGATCATCAGCGGATTCGTGCCGCGTCCGTGTGGCCCGATGGCGAGCTGCCGCGGACCGAAGGTACGCGCAAGCTGAAGCGCCGGGAGCTCAAGCAGTGGCTGTCGGGCGAGCAGGTCCAGGGGTCCCGGGCGGGTGACGGCCAGCGCACGGTCGCGGCCGTGCTGCATCGCTTCGTGCCCGATCGCGCGATCAGCGCCGACACCACGATCGAGGAGCTGGGTCTGAGCTCGCTCGAGCGAGTGGAGCTGATGATGGCCATCGAGGAGACGTTCCAGGTGACGCTCGACGAGGCGCGGTTCTCGGCGGCGCGGACGGTCGGCGACCTCGAGGCGCTCACCCAGCCGCTCGAAGGCCCCGGACCGAAGCGGATCGCGGTCGCCGAGGTCATCGATTTTCCCGAGTGGAACCGCACCTGGCCGGCCAGGACGCTGCGGCGCGCCAGCCTGCCGACGTGGATCCTGCCGCTCGGCCGTCTTTTCGCGCGGGTGCGAGTCGAAGGCCTCGAGCACCTTCGCGACGTGAAGGGCCCGGTGCTCTTCGCAGCGAATCACCAGAGCCACCTGGACGTGCCGGTGATCCTCGACTCGCTGCCGCCTGGCTGGCGCTACCGCGTCGCGCCGGCCATGGCGAAAGAGTTCTTCAAGGCCCACTTCTACCCGGAACAGTTCAGCCGCAACGCACACCTCACGAACAGCCTCAACTACTACCTGGCCGCGCTGTTCTTCAATGCATTCCCGCTCCCGCAGCGCGAGGCCGGCACGCGCCAGACCCTGCGCTACATCGGCGGGCTGGTCGAATCCGGGTTCTCGGTCCTCATTTTCCCCGAAGGCAAGCGGACCGAGGCGGGGGAAATCAACCGCTTCCAGCCCGGGGCCGCCATGATCGCCGCGCGGCTGGGCGTTCCGGTCGTCCCCATCCGGCTGGAAGGCCTGGATCACGTGCTTCACCAGCGCGCCCGGTGGCCGACGCGCGGCCCGGTCCGCGTGGCGTTCGGGCCGCCGCTGACGCTCAGCGGACAGGACTATCTGGCGCTCGCGGGTGAGATCGAGCAGGCAGTCAAGGGGCTGTAACCGTCAGGCTCAGGTATCCCCCGGGCGGCAGCTGCAGGACGAGTCCCTGAATAAATAAAGGACGAGGTCCTGGGGATGAAGCTCGAAGTGTCCGGGCCACCCTCGAGCGCTTCTCCAAACGGCACGGCCGGGCGAGCCGAACCGATTCCTGGCTCCATCTCCAAGTGTGGAGGAGCCGACGAAGGCAGGCGCATTCAAATTGTTAATAGATAGGATCTTATTGCCCCGTCTCCGACGGAATTCCGGAGTCTGAACCACTTCCGTGCCGTTCACGCTGCTTGCCCTTTCTCCTCAGGCTCCCGGGTGCCAGGCGATTGCATCACCGCCGTGCCGTATGGCACAATCTTTGATTGGAAAGGATACCAATTGAGCAAGGATGATCTGATTGATGTGCAGGGCACCGTTGTGGCGGTCCACAGCGGCGGCTTGTACCGCGTCCAGTGCGACCAGGGCCACGAAGTCCTGGCCCAGTTGAGCGGCCGCATGCGCCGTTTCCGAATCAAGGTCGTTCCCGGAGATCGCGTGACGGTCGGGGTCTCACCCTACGACCCGGTCCGGGGCATCATCACCTTCCGCGCTCGGTAAGAATCGACGTTGAGCTCCCAGACAACCCAACGCCAGGCGACGCGACGAGGAAGACGGCGGAGCGGTGGCGGCAGGTCCACGCGCCCGATGCGCGTGAGCGCGCCGCAGCCGACGACCTCGTATGTCTGCCGCCCCCAGGCGGATTACGACGCGAAACCGGTCCCCTTCGAGACCCTCGGCCTGGAGCACTCTCTGATCGAGGGCGTACGGATCCGAGGCTTCTCCGCCACGACGCCCATCCAGAGTGCCGTCATCCCGATCGTGATGGACGGCAACGACCTCATCGCCTGTGCCGATACGGGCACCGGGAAGACGGCGGCGTTCCTCCTGCCGATCCTGAACCGCATGCTCAAAGCCCGCGCCGCGGCGCCGGAGGAACGCGGGTTCACGCGCGTGCTGATCCTCTCGCCCACGCGCGAGCTCTGCGTGCAGATCGAGGACGACGTGCAGGGCTTCACGTATCACACCGATCTGACGAGCATCGCCGTCTACGGCGGCGTGCCGATGGACGCCCAGGAACGGGCCCTCAAGTCCGGCGTCGACATCGTCGTGGCCACCCCCGGCCGGCTGATGGATCACATGCGCAACGGCGCAGTGGCCTTCGACAAGCTCGACACGCTCGTGCTGGATGAGGCGGATCGGATGATGGACATGGGCTTCTGGCCCGACGTCCGGCGGATCGTGGCGGCGCTGCCCGATTCCGCCGCCCGCCAGACCCTGCTCTTCTCGGCCACGATGCCCGAGGAGGTCATGAAGCTCGCCGACGAAGTCGTGAAGCATGCGAAGTACGTGCAGATCGGTACACACGGCGGCCCGGCGAAGAGCATCACGCACACCGTCGAGAACGTGCCGGCCGGCCAGAAGGCCGAATGGCTGGCCCGGTTCCTGCGCCGCACGGAGGGTCCGGTGCTGGTGTTCGTGCGGACCAAGTCCGGGGCCGAGCGCCTCGGGAGACGGCTGGCGTCCGCGGGCCTGAAGGCGGCGGCGCTGCACGCCGATCGGACGCAGGCGCAACGCACGCAGGCCGTCGAAGGCTTCCGGAGCGGACGCTACCGGGTGCTCGTCGCCACGGACGTCGCGGCCAGGGGCCTGGACATCGACGGGATTACGCACGTGGTGAATTACGAAGTGCCGTCGAACCGCGAGACGTACGTGCACCGGGTGGGACGGACCGGCCGGGCCGAAGCCACCGGAACGGCGCTCACGCTCGTGGCGCCGGAAGAGGCGCGGGCCCTTCAGGCGTTGCAGCGATCATTTGGACTCGAGCTGCAGGGGTGATCCCGCAGCGATATTCACCAGTGACCACGATGGACGACATGAAATTCGGACCCACCGCCTCGCTGCCGGAGCCCCGAGCGGACAACGCTGCGGAGCCGGCCGCGCCGGTCGAGAATGCCGGCGAGGCTCCAGCCGCCCCGGTGTCGCCTGCGCTCGAGCGCTTCCAGTCCTGCCGCTGGCGTGCCACGCCCGAGGATGGCGCATTCTGCACGCACCGTGACGTGCTGCCGTTTGCCGGCAAGGAAGGCTTCAGCCCCGACTCCTGGTGCCCGGAGTGCAGCTTCTACAAGCTGCGGCGCACGCCGAAGAAGCGCGAGCGCGTGGACTACACGTACTAGTCCGAGAATTCCTTCGCCAGGTCCGCCCACTCACCATCGGGCGCGAGCTCCTGATACGCCTTCCAGTGTGGCTTGGCTTCCCCCGAGAGGCCGGCCTTCTCGAGCGTCACGGCCAGATAGAAATGCGCGTCGGGATAGGCCGGGTTCAGCGCCACGGCTGCCCGATAGCACGCGAGCGCGCCGGGATAGCGACCCAGGTCATGGTGGATGTTCCCGAGGTTGAAGTGCGCCTCGAAGCACTGGGGATCGAGACCGATGGCCCGCTCGTAGAGCGCCTGCGCTTCGATCAGTTCGTCGCGGGCGTAATGGATGTTCGCCAGGTTGACAATGGCGGGCACGAGGTCGGGGTCGACCACGAGCGCCTTCCGGTACGCCGCGGCCGCCTCCTGCATCTTCTCCGCTTCCCCGTCGTCGAGTTGTGAGCCCTCGATGAAGTACTTGGCGGCGAGCGCCGCCTGCGGGTCCGCGAAGGAAAAGCCGCCCGCCCCTGCCGGAAGCGGTGCGCCCGCGCCGACGCTGGGCGTGCGCCGCCGCGGCTGCAGCTCGACGACCTTCGCCCGGGGCGTGTCGCCTCCGGCGTGGAAGTCCAGCACCAGCTGTCCTTCCCGCTCAGAGGCCAGCGTCCGCAGGATGGTGCGGAGCGGCGTCCCGCGGTCCAGCTCGGCCGCGACCTGCCGCACCACGAGCAGGTCGGCGAACGAGTACACCCGATGCTCGCGCGCGCCGGTCTCCTGGCGGACGAGGCCCCACTTCTCCAGATAGCGCAGATGGTTCTCGGTGACGGCCGGGTAGAGGCTGCGGACGTCGCGCGCGCCGTAAGGGCCGGGCGACGATGACGGCGACGTCGTCATTA
>DASPFV010000140.1:0-2526 GCA_035620975.1 Vicinamibacterales bacterium | reverse complement strand
TCGCGCCCGTCTGCCGCCGAGGTCCGCCAGGCCGCTGACATCGGAGGGCCAGCTCTCGAACGAGACGATCGTCGCGCCGTCCCTCGCCAGCTCCAGGGCCCGCAGCACGGTATCGAGCGGGACATAGCGGGACGCGGGGAGCACGAGGGTGCGGTACGACGTTCCGGCTTCGCTCGTGACCCCGCCGTTCTCAGCCCGGGCCCGGCGAAGCTGACGGTCAGAAACGAAGTCGTAGGTGAATCCGGCAGCCTGGAGCGTGCCGGCAGCCTTCTCGAAGGTCGTGCCCGGGGCCGGAGGCGCAGCACCGCCGAAGTGGGACAGGCGCGACGGCCCGGGATGCGCCAGCGCCTCGTAGAACGGGTAATACAGCAGAACGTCGGTATCGGGCTGCCCGGACTGCAGGAACGACTGGACCCGCGCCACGTACGCGTTCAGCGCGCCGAAATCGGCCCACCAGGCGTTCTGCGGATTGAACTCGACGCTCGCGTAGAACTGCCAGCCCGGCCACGGCTCCCCGATGGGGGAGTAGGCTGTGCCGTGATAGACGATGTGGTTCACGCCCCCGACGAAGAAACGGTCGACCGCCGCCTTGACGTCGGAGAGGCGCACGCGGAAGTGCTCGCCCAGCCAGGTCGCGGCCTCGGCGGACACGAGCCGGCGTCCGGCGACGTGGGCCGCGGAGGTCGCCCACTTGAACCGCCGAATCTCGGCTCCCTCCGTCTCGGGCATGTCGCTCGCCGCGTACAGATCGAGGAGGTTGGCGGGCGATCCGTGTGCCTGGTTGCGCACCTGCCGGCCGTGGCGCCGCGCCCACGACGCCCACTCGGCGGTGAACGTCTCGAGCAGCAGGTCCGAGATCGTCTCGCGATAGTCGGCCCCGACGCGCTCGGCATCGTCATCGGTGCCATCGCCCAGCAGCTCTGGCAGGTGACGCCGGAGATCGTAGCCGCGGCGCTTCTCGAACTCCTCGAGCAGGCGAGGGGTCCAGTCGGCCTGGCCGGTGGCGTCGTCCACTTCGTACGAGTCGTTGAAGAACGCGCGAAGACCGTCGAGGCTGCGGCCCTCGAAGGCGCGATCGAACGGCCGCAGGTACTGGCGGATCGCGTCGGTCGAGAAGTGATCGATCACGTTACCCTCGCCGCCGGGCGCCGCGCGCTCGACGAGCTTGCCGTGCCATCCGGCGAAGATCGCGTAGAGGGTCCACCGGCCAGGTGGCGCCGTCCAGTCCAGGCGGCCGTCGGCGTTCACTCGCGGGGTCAGATCCACGGCGTCGCCGCCGTCGGAGCAGGCCATCAGCACCGCCAGCGGGAGGTCGCGCGGATATTTCACCTGCTCGAGCGCCAGGGCCTGCAGGTTGCGGTTCGCCGAGACCGGCGCGAGGAGATCGGAGATCCCAATCGCGCGCGCCCCTGGCCGGATCACCGGGCCTGACGGCGCGGCGCCGCGCGGCGGATCTCCGGGCGCGCCTTCGTTCACGATGTGAATCTGGTTGCCGATGGCACGGACGAGCGGGGTCTGGCGCATGGTCACGGGCTCGGCCAGGCGCTCGCCGCCGGCGAGTGTCCAGGTTCTGTGGACGATCGATCGCGGCGCGATGTCATCGCCAACCCACGGCCCGCCGAACGGCCATCCCGTTCCGGTGGCCATGTCGACTCCCATCCGCAAGCGGGTCGCCTCGCGCAGCGTGTGGTCGAGCATTGCCATCCACTGCGACGACAGGTAAGGGATGAAAAGTTCGTCGGCGCCGCGGACGCCGTAGATCGGCGTCACCTCGACGCCGCCGATTCCGGCGCTCGCGAGCGCTTCCAGCTGCGCCGTGATCGACGTGCGATCGACTGCACTCCCGTGCCACCACCACCGCGTCCAGGGCTTCGTCCCGGCCGCAATCGCCGGCCAGTCCGGGCCGGCCTCCTGTCGTGCGGTTGATTCCATCCAGACCGGGGTGGCGAGGAGGAGCAGCAGGACCCCGGCGGGCCGGATGCGCGCGAACGGGACGGCGAAGCGCGACGCCGAGCACCAGAGATCAGTCAGCCGCCGTCCACGAGACACCCTCGAACTGGCGGGTGCCGGAAGGTCTGCGACCTTGCGCGACCGGCCGGACGCATCAACCATGCGCCGAGTCTACCCCGCGGGTGCGCGGTCTGCGACAGAGGCTCGTCACGGTAGAACAGGGGCAACGAAATCCGCACGATGGCCAGCGCTCCGCCGCCCTTGTTCGTCACCGCGGTGCACAAGCGAATCGATCGTCAATGATCCTCATCCGGGGGAGCAGCCGTTCCTGCAGGGCGGCTGCTCCTCGCACATCTGGAAGCAGGCGCCTGCGATTGCCGCGCACGCTCGGCTGTGCTACGGTGCCCGGCCATGGGCGCATTCCTCCAGGACATCGCGTACAGTGTTCGATCCCTCGGGCGCAACACCGCGCTCACCGGCGTGATCGTCGGATCGCTCGCCATCGGCATCGGCGCGAACACGGCCGTCTTCACGGTCGTCAACGGCCTGCTGCTGAAACCCCTGCCCTACCCCGAT
>DASPFV010000139.1:0-23366 GCA_035620975.1 Vicinamibacterales bacterium | reverse complement strand
GCGTAGAACGCCGAGCAGGCCAGGAGCACGGCCTCCCGCCACAGCGGCGGGCGCACGGCCTTCGGCAGGAACCGGCGGTTGACGACGAAGATCTGGACGCCGGCGATTGCCAGGACGACACCCGCCATGTTCGCCAGGATCTTGAACAGCTCGAACGGCGACGCTGAGCGGATCACGAATACGCCCCAGACGGAAAAGAGCACCAGGATCCCGTAGTAGAGCGCGCGGATCCCCTGCCTCGACGCGCGCGCGCGATGGCTCGACATCCACACGGCGTCGGTAACCGTCCGGACCAGAATGTCCGTGTTCCCCAGCTGCGTCTTGAAGAGAATCCAGAATCCGTTGAACAGGGTCAGGAACCAGAAGCCGCTCCATATCCGGCTCAGGTACTCGGCCTGGTACGCCCCGGCCGCCAGACCCTGCAGATCCGTGCCCGGCGGCACGATCGCGGTGGCGAGGTTGACGTTGAGGAACATACCGAAGAAGCAGAACAGGCCCCAGACCCACAGCTGGTCGGCGTGCACGTAACGCATCCACTCGCGCCAGCGCCCCATGTTCGCGTCGGTCGTCGGGAACACCGTCCCCACGTGCGAGAGCTGGATCGCATGCCCACCGACCGCACTGGGAATCGCCCCGACCTTCGACCCCATGCCGAAACCCTTGTCGCGGACCCAGTTCGTGACCGTGAGATTGCCGATGCCGCCCGACCCCGCCGTCGCCGCCAGCGCACCGATGAGCGCCCAGTCGATGGGATGCTCCAGGCCCGCCAGGCTGAAGAATCCGGTGAACGTCTCCCACCAGTGCGAAAGCGGGACGAACGCCAGGTTCACCGAGATCAGGAACAGGAACACCACAGCGAGCATCGTCCAGGCAAAGTACTCGAGCATCCGCTCGATAGTGCCCCCGAACGAGAGGATCAGCACGACGCCGAAGATCAGGAAAGTGGCCACCCAGGCCTGCGTGGCCTGATCGGGCGCGCCGGGCATGCGCCCCATCCACGCGCCGAGGAGCGTGGCGGCTGCACTGCCGGCCAGCGCAGGCCAGCCGAGCTGAAAGAAGCCGAGGAACGCGTAGAAGCCTGCCCAGAACCGTGGTCCCGGCCGCAGGCGCATGATCCCGCCGTAGATTGGCTCCCCCGTGTAGAGGGTGTAGCGAATGGCCTCGAGATTGAACACGACCTGGAGGAGGATCGCCACCGTCGCGATGAGAAAGATCGCCGACGAATACTTCACTGCGGCCGCAGGGCCCACGAGCCACTCGCCGCCGCCAATCGAAGTGGCCGCCATGATCGCCCCGGGCCCGATCACCTTGAGAGCGTTCCGGAACGAGAAGTGCGGCGGCGCCGGCAGGTCGGAGACGCTCCATCTCGGCAGCAGGCCATGATCGGACGGCAGTGACTGGTCGCCTGAGGCGGGGCGCGCCGCAGGAAGACCGGCAGGAGTGGTCATGCGTTTTGTGTCCCAGGATGACAGGGCGCCGGCGGGCTGCCGGGCGCCCGGCAATTCTAGCAGCCCCCGGAGGTAGGGCGGCGGCCTCTGGAGCCTGCTGCTGAACGGAGTCCCGGGCGCTCTGCGGTAGAGTGTGCCGCATGCTGTCGAGGCTGGTGCGCCGGACGCATATGTACCTGGCGCTCTCCCTGTTTCCGTGGATGCTGATGTACGCCCTCAGCACGCTGGTGATGAACCACCGCGCAATGTTCACAGCCCGGTTTGGCGAAGGACCTCCGCCGTTCGATCGCGAGCGCGAGGTTCCGTACCGCGGCTCCTTCGCGGACCCGGGCAACCCACGGGCGGTGGCCAGGGAAATCCTGGCATCGCTCCGGCTCGAAGGCGCCTACACGGTGGCGAAGGGCAGAGATGGAGCGCTCGTGATCAACAGAAACGACCTGATCGCGCCGCGGCGGCTGACGTACTCGCCGGCGGCGCAGACGGTCACGGTCGAGCGCATGCGGTACCGCGCCAATGCGTTCCTGGAGCGCTTCCACCGGCGGCGTGGCTATGCCACCGGATACGCGCTCGACACGGCGTGGGCGGTCACCGTGGATCTCGTGATCGTGGCCATGCTGGTCTGGGTCCTGTCAGGGCTCTGGATGTGGTGGGAAATGAAAGTCACGCGACGGCTGGGAGCGCTCGCGCTCGTGGGCGGCACGGGTCTCTTCCTGATGTACCTCGCGACGATCTGAAGTGGCCGCAGCTCTATCTCGCAGCTGTCACGCCGGGGCCTGCCGGAACCTGACCGACAGCTGAGGACTGGAAGCCATGACAGTGTCTTTCCATCATTTGAATCGCCGACTCCACCTCTATCTCGGCCTCGCGCTCCTGCCCTGGTTCGCGATGTACGCCGTCTCCTCCATCCCGTTCGCCCACACGCAGTATTTCGAACGCCGCGACGCCGCAAAGGGCCTTCCGCTCTGGACATTGCGCGCGGAGCTGCCTCTCGAGACCCCCATTCCAGACGACCCGACGGCCATGAGGGCGTTCGGGGCGGACCTGCTGCGGCGAACGGGCGTCGAGACGGCGAGCTTCGGCACCTACCGCGCAGGGCCGGCGCAGCTCAACGTGTATGCATACTCGTTCTGGAAGTCGACGCAACTGAAGTACTTCAGCGATCGCAAGCTGGTGACCGTCGAGGACCGTCGCTTCCGGTGGGACCACTTCCTGACCGGCATGCACGCACGCGGCGGCTTCGAGCAGGAAGGCTGGATGGCGACCTCCTGGAGCGTTGTGGTCGACGTCGTCTGCGTCAGCATGCTGGTCTGGATCGCATCGGGCCTGTACATGTGGTGGGGCCTGCCCGGCCATCGCCGTTGGGGCTGGCTCGCGATCGGCGCGGGCACGGCGGCGTTCGTGCTCTTCACGGTCGCGCTGTAACCCGGCGCGAAATCCCCGATCTCAAACCGCCAGCTCCTCCTGCGGCGGCAGCCCGTGGACGCGGCGCGTTTCGACCCCTTCGAAGGCCGCCGAGATCTTGTACAGCTCGAATCGGCCGTCGGCGGCAAATCGCGCGAGTCGTGTCCTGAGCGCGCGGCGGGCCTGCTGTGTCATCGGCTTGAACCCCCGGGCCACCGAGAGGTTCTGCTTCAGGATCTTCATGGAGTCGATGCCGCTGACGACGGTGGCCACCGGGAGGCTGAGCGCATATGCCAGGGCCTCATCGGCCTTGACGGCCCGCGCAACGACCGCGCGGGCGTCCCCGCCCAGGCTCTTCATGCCGATGGGGGCAATCCCCCGGCGATTGAGTTCCGGCAGGACCTCCTGCTCGAAGCTCCGGAAAGATCCATCGAAACAGTTGAGGGGCAGCTGGCAGGAATCCCAGTCGTAGTCGTACGACAGCATGGCGAGATGCAGGGCCGGGCTCTTGTGGCCGGTGAACCCGACGTACCGGACCTTGCCCTGCTGCCGCGCCCTGTCGAGCGCCTCCACGACCCCGCCACGCGCGAAGTGCTTCGCGGGCTCGTCGTCGAACACGACCTCGTGAATCTGCCACAGATCGAGATGATCCGTGCGGAGGCGGCGCAGGGAGTCCTCGAGCTGTCGCATGGCGACCTTGCCGTCGCGACCGTGCGTGCACACCTTGGTCATCAGGAAGACGCGGTCCCGCCGGTCGGCGATGGCCTTCCCCATCCGTTCCTCGCTGAGTCCCTCGTTGTAGTCCCAGGCGTTGTCGAGGAACGTGATGCCGGCGTCGATCGCGGCATGCGCCAGCTTCACGGCCTCGCGATCGGTGTCGGGCAGCCCGAGGTGCCACCCTCCGAGGCCGATGATCGAGACGCGTTCTCCGCTGCGGCCGAACGGGCGGGTGGGTATCTCGTGGGGCCTGGTGCGCATGGTGACAACGCTCCTGACGTCCTAGGTCGCCGCCGGTTCCGCGCGCTTCTGGCGCTCGCGCTCCACGAGCACGCGACGCAGGATCTTGCCCGACGGAGATTTGGGAATCTGATCCAGGATCTCGACCGCCCGGACCTTCTTGTAGGGCGCGACCCGATCGGCGACCCACGTCATGATCTCGGTCTCGCTCACCTCCGCGCGCTTCACCACGAATGCCTTCGGCACCTCGCCGGCCTCCTCGTCCGGGATCGGGATCACGGCGGCGTCCGCGACGGCCGGGTGTGAGACCAGCACGGCTTCCAGCTCCGCAGGGGCGACCTGCAGCCCCTTGTATTTGATCAGCTCCTTCAGGCGATCGACGATGCGGAAGTAACCATCCTCGTCCACGTGGCCGATGTCGCCGGAATGGAAGAAACCGTCGTGGTCGATCGCCGCGGCCGTGGCGCCCGGGTTGTTCAGGTAGCCTTTCATCACCTGCGGCCCGCGCATCCAGAGCTCGCCATTCCGGCCCGGCCCGAGCGGCTGGCCCGTCGCGGGATCGACGATCTTGCAGTCGGTGTTCGGCGCGAGCCGTCCCACCGTTCCCGGCCTGTTCGGCTGATCCGGCGGGTTGAGGTGGGTGACCGGACTGGTTTCCGTGAGGCCGTAGCCCTGGACCACGATGCAGCCCAATCGGCGCGCGCAGGCCTCGGCCAGGTCGGCTCCGAGCGGCGCGGCGCCCGAGAGGAGCCACCGCAGCGACGAGAGGTCGTACTTGTCGACGAGGGGATGCTTCGCCAGCGCGAGAACGATAGGCGGCACGAGATGGGCGAACGTCACCCGGTGCTTCGAGAGAATCCCCAGGAACTGCTCCAGGTCGAATCGCGGCATGGTGACCGTGGTGGTCCCGCACCGGAGATTGAGATTGAGGATCACCATCAGCGCGTAGATGTGGAAGAACGGGAGCAACCCGACGCCCACGTCCCCCGGACCGACGCGGAACAGATTCTCGACCTGGGCCAGGTTCGCAACCAGGTTGCGATGGGTCAGCATGACGCCCTTGTTCAGGCCGGTGGTGCCGCTCGAATACGGCAGCGCCACGAGGTCCTCGGCGGGACTGATTGGAACGTCGGGCGCATCGCCGTCGTTCTCGAGCAGAGCCTCGTACGGCGTGGCTCCGTCGCCGCCCAGCACGAAGATCTCCTCCACCGCCGTGTCCTTTGCACCGTCGCTCGCGCTCCTGAGGAACGGCGGCATCGTGAGGAGGAACCGCGCCCCCGAATCGAGCAGCTGCTTGCGAAGCTCGCCCGGCGTGTAGACGGGATTGATCGTGGTACTCGCCCCGCCGGCGGACGCGACGCCGTGGAACGCCACCGCGTACTCGGGAACGTTCGGGCAGTAGATGGCGAAGACGTCCCGCTTCCGGAACCCGCGGTCCGCCAGGCCGCGGGCGAAACGCCGGATGTCGCGATGGAGGGTGCCGTAGGTGACGATGCGGTCCGTCTGGCCGTCGACCAGGGCGGGCGTCGAGGCCCGCTGATCCCCGTGCTCAAAGACGTAGGCCGTGAGGGGCCGGTCTGGAATCTCGACGTCAGGCCAGGGGCTCTTGAAGACCATGCCCGGCATTATAGGCGCACGACCGCGGTATCATGGAGGCGTTGGTTCAACCGCTGCGCATAGCCTTCCTGGGATGCGGGTTCATCACGGGCGTGCACAGCCGGAACCTCCGGGCCCTCAGCCACGAGATCGTCTGCAGCTACGCCAGCCGGGACCGCGTCCGGTCGGACGCGTTCTGCCAGCGCTACAGGGGCGCCCGGAGCTACCCGGAATATGCCGCCGCGCTCGAAGACCCGGCCATCGATGCCGTCGTCGTCGCCGTGCCGCCGCACCTCCACCTGACGCTCACGCTGCAGGCGCTCGCGGCGGGGAAGCACGTCCTCGTCGAGAAGCCCGCGTTCCCGGCCCGCGCGGATTACGAGGCTGTCCGCGAGGCGAGCGCACGGGCCGGCCGGATCGTCCTGGTGGGCGAGAACGACCACTACAAGCCGCTGGCCGTCTGCCTGCGGAAGCTCCTGGCGGACGACACGATCGGCGACCTGGTGTTCGCGCACTTCACGACGATCGCCCGCCGGCTCAAGGCGGCCGCCGACTGGCGCAACGACGAGGCCCTCGCCGGGGGGGATGCGTTCTTCGAGGAGGGCATTCACTGGCTCCACATCGCCGGCAGCCTCGGTCCGCGCATCGCGGCGATCCACGGCTTCAGGCCGACACCCTCAGTCGACGGCCCGGATCGCCGCGTCAAGAGCATGATGGTCGCCTTCCGCTACGATACGGGGGCGGTCGGTTCCCTGTATTACTCGCGGGAGATACCCTCGCTCCTGCGGGGTGTCCGGCTCTCCAAACTGTTCGGACGGCGCGGCGTGATCACGTTCGAGTCGAACGGCGGGTTCGTCATCGTCAGGAGCACGGGGATGCCCAGGCTGCTGTTCCCCGGGTTCCGTGACATCCGCGGATATCAGGCGATGTACCGCGATTTCGCGAGCGCGATTCGAGAGGGGCGCGCGCCGGAGATGAGCGTCGCCCGGGCGCTGGAGGATCACGGCCTGATGGAGCAGATCTACGCCACGGTGCATGGCTAACGAGCGCTACGACGTCGTCATCATCGGAAGCGGCGCGGGGGGAGGCACGATGGCGCACGCGCTGTCGCGCACCAGCGCCCGGATCCTGCTCGTCGAGCGCGGCGAGGAGGTCAGGCGAGAGGACGAGAACTGGAACCCGGAGGCGGTCTGGATCGAGCGTCGATACCAGGCGCGCGAGCGGTGGCTCGATGGCGAAGGCCGCGAGTTCTCGCCGTACACCCACTATTGCGTCGGCGGCAATACCAAGTTCTGGGGCAGCGTGCTCTATCGGCTCCGGCGGGAGGATTTCCAGGAGACGGAGCACGCCGACGGCGTGTCGCCCGGCTGGCCGATCGTCTACGCCGATCTCGAGCCGTATTACGATCAGGCGGAGGAGCTCTATCACGTCCGCGGCGATCACCGGTTCGATCCGACGGAGCCGCCACGGCGTCCCTTCCCCCACCCGGCTGTCCCGCACTCGGGACGGATGTCGGAGATCGTCGGGCAGCTGAGCGTGGAAGGCCTGCACCCGGGCCCCCTGCCGCTGGGGTTGCGAGGCCCCGGCCAGGCCGACGGATGCGTCCTCTGCGACACCTGCAACTCGTACCCGTGCAAGATCGACGCGAAGAGCGACGCGGACGTGTGCTGCATCCAGCGCATCGCCTCTCCCACGGTCACGCTCTGGACGAACACCGAGGCGCTGCGGCTGGAGACCGATCCCTCCGGCCGGCGAGTCGCCGCGGTCGTCGTGCGACGGCAGGGCGAGATCATCCGCGTCGAGGCGCCGCTCTTCGTCGTCTCGTGCGGCGCGATCAACTCGGCAGCGCTCCTGCTCCGATCGGCCAATGACAAACACCGGAACGGCCTGGCGAATTCGTCCGGGCTGGTGGGCCGACGCTACATGGCGCACCTGACGACCATGATGAGCGCGTGGCATGTGAAGAAGAACCTGCAGGGCACGCAGCGGTTTCAGAAGACGGTTGCCGTCAACGATTTCTATCTGGCCGGACGCGCGCCGTATCCGCTCGGACACATCCAGTCGCAGGGTCGCATTCATCCGGCGATGATCCGCGGCGGCGCCCCCCCGCGATACCGGCACCGGGTGAGGGTCGCGCACCGGCTGCGGCTGCTCGAGCGGTGGACCAGCCGCAGCGTCGAATGGCTCGCCATGACCGAGGATCTGCCCTGCCCGGAGAACCGCGTCGTCGTCGATCGCGGGCGGATCCGGCTGCATTACCGTCCGCACAACCAGCGGGCGCACGAAGGGCTGCTGCGGGAGACCACGGCGGTCCTGCGGCGGATCGGATTCAAGTACGTGTTCCCGATTTCGTTCGCCACGACCAACACGACGCACCAGTGCGGGACGCTCTGCTTCGGCACGGACCCGCGGCGGTCGGTCCTGGACGCGTTCTGCCGGTCCCACGATGTGGACAACCTGTTCGTGGTCGACGCGTCGTTCTTCCCGTCGTCTGCCGCGGTGAACCCCGGGCTGACGATCGTGGCGCAGGCGCTCCGCGTCGCCGAGCACATCCAGGCGACCGATCTGACATGACGGAGAGAGCATGAAGGCGCGCTCGTTCAGCCACGTCGGCCTGACGGTCTCGGACTTCAACCGGGCCGTGCGGTTCTACTGGGACGTGTTTGGATGTCCGCTCGTCGGCGTCGCGGACACGTCGCCCGAGCGCGTGCGCACGTTCTTCGGCGTGGACGATCCCGCGCCGCGCTGCAAGATCGGCTGGATCCGCGTGCCTGGCGGCGGCGTGCTCGAGATTTTCGCGTTCGAGCCGACTGAACCGGCGGTCAAGATCCCGTGGCATCGTATCGGTCTGACGCATTTCTCCTTCAACGTGAAAAACCTGGATCGCTGGTACGAGTACATGCGGAGCAAGGGGGTGGAGTGCGTCAGCCGTCCGGAGCGGTCGCCGCGGGGGCACTCGTTCTTTTTCGTGCGCGACTTCGACGGGAATCTGATCGAGCTGATGGATCTGGGCTACATGTATCACGTCCTCGGGTGGCTCGGCCCCCTGGGCGGCTGGCTGTTCCGTCGGGGGATGTACAGGCGGTACTACTGAATGGGGTCAGGTCTTGCACTGACGTACCTGACGGCGGGATTGGGCGGATGTCAGGTGTGTTGAGCATCCCACCGGTCGGCGCTCGAAGGGCCGCCCCGCCTGCCGGGCAGCGCCACCGACGTGACAGGTGCTTCGGAACCGAGGCCCCGGCGCACGGCGACGGTGGGGTTGGGACGGGTGAGGTTCTGGCGACAGGCCCGCGCCCACCTCGGATTGCGCGGCCGGGTGGAGGATCTCGGGATTCGGTACGCTATTGCAAGACCTGACCCCGGAACCTGAGCCCTCCAGTCCTCGAATTTGACGGCAACACGCGGAGTGCGCCACGGCGGGACTGCCACCATACTGGACCCCTGACCGCCGTGAACGCAACAAGGAGTACGATCATGAGCGTGGCCGCCGTCCGCCAGCCC
This sequence comes from Vicinamibacterales bacterium, assembly GCA_035620975.1. Classification (GTDB taxonomy): domain Bacteria; phylum Acidobacteriota; class Vicinamibacteria; order Vicinamibacterales; family 2-12-FULL-66-21; genus DASPFV01. Next base: position 14,460 of record DASPFV010000139.1, on the reverse strand, counting down.
GACCTCGGATTGACCACCGACCGACAGCGCTGGGACGCCGTCCTGCGGCGCAACCGTGCCGCCGATGGCCGGTTCTTCTACAGCGTCCGCACCACGGGCGTGTACTGCAGGCCCTCCTGCCCGTCACGACGGCCGCGGCGCGAGAACGTCCGCTTCCATGCCACAGCGGCGGACGCCGAACGCGAGGGCTTCCGACCGTGCCGCCGCTGCCGCCCTGCCGCGATCTCGACGGCCGACCCCCATGCCGCGGCCATCGGCCGCGCGATCCGACTGATCGAGGAATCCGAGACGCCGCCGGCGCTCGAAGCCCTGGCCGACGCCGCCGGCCTGAGCCGGTTCCACTTCCATCGTGTGTTCAGGGCCGCCACGGGCATGACGCCGCGGGCGTTTGCGGAGGCGCACCGCGCCACTCGCGTCCGCCAGACGCTCGTGGAGAGCGCCACGGTCACCGAAGCCATCTACGGCGCCGGGTTCAACTCGAGCGGCCGCTTCTACTCGCAGGCCTCCGAGGTGCTCGGCATGACGCCGGCCGCCTACAGGGCCGGCGGAGCGGGTGCCACCGTGCGTTTTGCCGTGGGCCGTTGCCGTCTCGGTTCGGTGCTCGTTGCCGCGACGACGCGAGGCGTCTGTGCCATCTCTCTCGGTGGTGATCCCGACGCCCTGGTCCGCGATCTCCAGGATCGGTTCCCACACGCCACCCTGACGGCAGGCGATCCCTCCTTCGATCGCCTCGTCGCAACCGTGATTGCCTTCGTCGAGGCTCCGGCCGACGGCCTGAGCCTGCCGCTCCACGTCCGCGGCACGGCCTTTCAGCATCGGGTCTGGCAGGCGCTCCGCCGCATTCCGGCGGGAACGACGGTCAGCTACAGCGAACTCGCCAGGTGCGTGGGACAGCCAGGCGCGGTCCGCGCGGTCGCCCGCGCGTGCGCGTCGAATCCGGTCGCCGTCGCGATCCCCTGTCACCGGGTCGTCCGCGTAAACGGGGAGGTGTCCGGCTATCGCTGGGGCGTCGAACGCAAACGCGCGCTCCTCGAAGCGGAGGCCGTCACGACCGCCGCCGCAACGGCTCGCTGAGGCACTCGCAGGATCAGTTCAACCTGGACGGAACGCGGCCGAACGATACAATCCGTCCGTGCCCCCGGCCGTACGTTTCGTCTTCGGGCCGTTCTCGCTCGACCCGGTGCGACGACGGCTCACTGCCTCGGGAGAGCCTCTCGGCGTCTCGGATCGGCAGTTCGACGTGCTCCTGCTGCTCGTCATGCGCGCGGGCCAGATCGTCTCGAAGGACGATTTGATCAAGGCCGCCTGGAAGGACGTCGCTGTCAGCGATAACAGCCTCGAGCAGGCAATCTCGGGCCTGCGACGTCTGCTCGCCTCGTACGCCGGAGACCTCGCCTGCATCGAGACGGTTGCTCGCCGCGGGTATCGCTGCCCGTTGGCAGTCGTCCGGCAGGCGGTGCGCGAGTCGGACGACGCGCTCGAGGCGCTCCTCGCCCCGCATCGCGCGTTCCTCGAGGGCCGGGCGGCCCTGGAAACCCTGGAGCGCGATCGAATTGCCCGTGCCCGTACGGTGTTCGAGGAGGCGCTGCAGCACGTCCCGGAGCATCCCTCCGCCCACGTCGGCCTGGCCAACGCCTGCGTGCTCCAGTACGAGATGACGCGCGCGGACTCTGCACCGGACCTCCTCGCGCTGACCACCGCCGATCGGCACGCGCGGGAGGCCTGCCGGCTCGACCCCGAGCTTGCCGAAGCATGGGCGACGCTGGGATTCGTGCTCGACCGCACGGGCCATCACGGCGATGCCCGCGCCGCGTGCCGGCGCGCAGTGATGCTGGAGCCCGACAACTGGCGCCACTACCTGCGCCTGGCGTATGTCAGCTGGGGGGAAGGCCGGCTGCGCGCCGCGAAGCGCGCGCTTGCGCTGCTGCCTGGTTTCCCGCTGGCTCACTTCCTCTCCGCCACGGTGTATGTCGCGCGCCAGGTCTTCGAACAGGCGGAACGCGAGCTCGATGCGGCGCTCGTGACCCCGGCCGCGACGGCTGACGCCGCGCGGTCCAGCGCGGTTGCGGTCCACTGGCTGCGCGGACTCCTGCACCTGGCCGCTGGAGAACAGGACCGGGCGCAGGCCGAGTTCGACGCCGAGTTGGCGCTCGAGCAAGGCGGGCATCTGTATGCCCGCGAGTGTTGCGCGCGTACGTGGTGTGCGATCGGCGCGCTTCGGCTCCGGCGGGGGGATCTCACGGATGCGCGCGCGGCGTTCCAGCGTGCGCTCGAGCGGCTGCCCGCAAATCCCGTGGCCCGTGTGGGTCTGGCGGCCGCGGTCGGGTCGAACGCCCTCGAACGGGCGCCAGCGGACCGTCCTCCCTTCCCGGCGACTTCGTCGCCGGTCGATGCCGCGTGGCCGCTTGCCGTGCAGCTCGTACTCACCGGCGCCCACGCGGAAGCCGCGCGCCGCCTGAAGGACGCCATTGCCGCCGACACGAACGACAGTGCTGGCTGGCTGATCCCCATCGACCCGATGCTCCAGGTGGCCGAGCATCCGACAACCTGGGCCGACGCCCTGGCTCTCCTCCGCCATCGCGCTGCCTGAATAGGGGATCAGCATTTTTCAGCCCGCACGACAGGACATCCCGCGCGTCCGGGGTCAGCATGATCCGGGGGCGGAAACCGACGGCCGTTCCACACCGCCCCAGGAGGACTGCCATGCAGACTGCATTCGCTCCGTCACGCTCCGTCGCACGATCGATGCTGCGACGGGCCACCGTCTCGGCGCTGCTCGTTGCCGCGACGTGCGCACCCGCAGCGAGCCAGACCCCCTCGCAGCTGCCGCCTTATGCCAGGGTCGCCAGCCTGTCCGGGCCGCGTTTCGGCTTCACGCTCCTCTCCGAAGGCGTGATGAACGAGCTGGCTTCCCGGCAGATCGAGGTCGGCCCGCACGTCTCCCAGTTTGGCTGGCAGTTCGAGAAGCAGTTCTATCACCGGGACGGTGGCCTGACGATGGTGACGGAGTGGGTAGCGCTACTGGGAGGCCTCGAGCAGAACGTCACGCTGCCGAGCCTGAGCTGGCTGGTCGGCGCGCGTACACGCGACGGGGCCGAGTTCGGCATCGGGCCGAACATCACGCCGGCGGGAACCGCCATCGTCGTCGCGGCGGGCGTGACCTTCAGGACCGGCGCCCTGAACATTCCGCTCAATGTGGCTGTCGTGCCCTCGAAGTACGGCTCGCGTGTCACGGTGCTGTCGGGTTTCAGCCTGCGCCGGCGATAGCACCCGCTGCTTCGCGAGCCGTCTCCACCCGCACGGTCGCCGCCGCGGTGCTGGTCGTGCTCGACCCCCGGCTGGCGGACCGACTCCTGTTCGGGCGAGCGTCGCATCCCCGGAGGACGGCTCAGGGCGGTTGACGCGTCCGGTCGATCACTCGTATCGCAGCGCCAGGATCGGGTCGATGCGGCTGGCGCGCTGTGCGGGAACCAGTCCGGCGGCCGCGGAGACCGCCGACAGCAGCAGCACGGTCCCGATCGCCAGACCGGGATCGTGCGGATCGATGCCATAGAGCTGCGCCGAGACCAGCCGGCCGAGCGCCAGCGCCGCCGGAACGCCGACCGCCAGCCCGATGGTGAGCAGGATCAGCACCTCGCGCATGACCATCCAGACGAGCACGCCGGGCCGCGCACCAAGTGCGAGCCGGATGCCGAGCTCCTTCCGCCGCCGCGCCACCACGAACGCCATCACGCCGTACAATCCAATCGACGCGAGCACCGTGGCCAGCAATCCGAACCCCGCCGACAGCAGCGCGATCAACCGGTCGGTGAGCAGCGTCTCGTCGAGCTGACCCTTCAGGGTCTTCATCTCGTAGACCGGCATCGATGCATCGATCTGGCGGACCTCGTGACGCACGACGTTATACGCTGAAGCCGAGGCCGTCCGCGTGCGCACGTAGAACGCGGCGCTCCCACGACCCCAGTTGGGCACGAACACCTGGCGCCGCACGCCCTCGCGCGGCCCTTCATAAAGGGAATCCGCAACGACGCCCACGATCTCGATCGTCAGCTTCGCGTTCGGTCCGCCTCCGCGGCCGAGCCGCTTGCCGACGGCGCTCCCGCCCTTGAAGAAGTGCTTCGCGAAGCGCTCGTTGACGATCGCGACGTTGGCATCTCTCCTGATATCGCTCTCCCTGAAGTCGCGACCCTCGAGAATCGGTATCTGCATCGTCGCGAAGTAGCCGGGCGAGAGGGCGTTCATGAACGCCTGCATGTCCTCGCCGTCCGCGGCGCGGTGGCCCTCCACCGCCATCGAGCTGTCCCACTCCCAGCCGTGCAGGATCGGCACGGACGCGAGCGCCGCGCCCGTGACGGCTGGCGACGAACGAAGCCGCTCGAGGAGCTGCGCGTAGAGTCGCACCGTCCGATCGTCGTCATAGCCGCTCAGGTCGGGAGCAAGCTGGAACGTGACCAGGTTGTCGAGGACGACGCCGGTGTCGGTGGTCTTGAGGTTCTGCAGGCTTCTGACGAACAGCCCGGCGCCGAAGAGCAGCAGGAAGCTGAGCGCGACCTGCAGCGTCACCAGGCCCTTCCGCAGGAACAACGACCCGCCCGTGCCCGCGATCGAGCCCACCGTATCCTTCAGCGTCGTCCAGGGATCGGGCCGGCTGGCGCGCAGCGCCGGCAGGAGCCCGAAGACGATCCCGGTGATGCCCGTCAGCGCGAGCGTGAAGATCAGAATGCGGCCGTCGGGTCGAGGGGTGATGAGAAGGGGCTGGCCCTCAGCCGGGACCAGCGCCAGCAGGCCACGGGTCAGGACGAACGAGAGCGCCAGGCCCACCATCCCGCCGATGAGCGACAGCACCAGGCTTTCGACCAGGAGCTGCCGGACGAGCCGCCCGCGGGAGGCGCCGAGCGACAGCCGGACAGCGATCTCCTTCTGCCGCATGAACCCGCGCGCAATCAGCAGGTTCGCCACGTTCGCGCAGGCGATCAGCAGCACGAGGCCGACCATGCACATGAGCACGACGAGCGCCGTGGAGAAGTCGTTGCGCAAGCCGGAGTACCCCATCGCGGCGCTCTCCACGAGCAGGCGGCCTTTCATGAACTGCTCCCGGGAGTACGCGGACCATTCCTTCGCGGCCGGCAGAGTCATTTCGTACTGCCGGATCTGTGTGAACAGACCCTGCAGCGGCGCTCTGGCGGATTCGACCGTGTAGCCGGGCCCGAGCCTGCCGAACACCTGGACCCAGCGGGCACGCCGGTCGTCCAGGTGGACCCATTCCCAGTCGGGCACCATCACCGGTTTCATCTGGATGGGGACGCGGAGTTGGGGGGCCTGCGCCGGATCGAGGCCCACAAACCCCTGCGCCGAGACTCCGACTATCGTCATCGGGTAGTTGTTCACGAGGATCTTTTTGCCGAGGACGCCCGGATCCCGCGCGAAGCGGTTCACCCAGTAATCGTAGCTGAGCACGACCGCCGGGTGGCCCTGGTAGACGCGATCGTCCTCCTCCGAGTTGAAGACCCGTCCGAGTGCGGGCGGCACGCCGAGCATGGTGAAGTAATTCCCCGAGACCATTTCGGCCTCGAGCCGCTCAGTGTTGTTGTCGATGCTGACGGACGCCGGCACGAGACGCCGGCAGAGAACCTCGGAGAGCGGTTCCGCCTTCTGCTGGAAATCCTGGTAGAGCGGGTACGAATGCATCCGGCTTCCCATGTTGCTGCCCATGTGCGACCCCTGCTGGTACAGCATCACCAGCTCGTCAGGAGCCCGAACGGGCAGCTTGCGCAGGAGAATCTGATCCAGCAGAGTGAAGATCGCCGTGTTCGCGCCGATGCCGAGGGCCAGCGACAGAATGGCGACAATCGAAAAGAGCGGGCTGCGCCTGAATCCACGGAGGGCCATCCGCAGGTCGGCAGTGAAGATGGTCATGACCCCGGTTGGACGGAAAAATACGACCAAGGGTTTGCTTCCACTGCTGAAACGGCGGTAAATCCGGGGGCATCCTAACGTGAGGCTCCGATCCCCACCCCGTAATCGCCCCGGGTGATTGATCCCGACGACTGCGGAGCGGGACGACTCAACATTTCGAGGATACGGTCCACCAGACTAATGTCGCGGAGCGCATGGGCATTGCCGGCGCTGGCGTCGGTCGCGTTCATCGGCCTCGGCCTGCCCGACGGCCTGCTGGGAGTGGCATGGCCCTCCATCCGCGACGGGTTCGAGCTCCCACTCGACGCGCTCGGCGCGCTGTTGATCTCGTTCACGGCGGGGTATGTCGTCTCGAGCTTCTCGGGCGGGTACCTCGTACGCGGGATGGGCCTCGGCGCGCTGCTGGCGGCAAGCTGTCTCGCGACGGCAGCCAGTCTCTTCGGCTATACCGCGGCGCCGGCCTGGTGGGTCATGGTGGCGCTGGCGTCGGTCGCCGGAGCCGGAGCGGGCGGGATTGACACAGGCATCAACACCTACGCGGCCACTCATCACGGCCCCCGGATGCTCAACTGGCTCCACGCGTGCTACGGCGTCGGGGCGGCGAGCGGTCCGGCGATCATGATCGCCGTCTTCGCAGCGCAGCTGCCATGGCAGCGAGGCTACCAGCTGGTAGCGGCCGCACAGGTCGCGCTCGGCCTGGCCTTTCTGGCGACCCTACACGCCTGGCCGGCCGCGACCCGGGACGGGAAAACGGGAGCTCGGGTGGGACCGCCGGTGTCGATTCTGGAGACGCTCGGGCTGCCAGTGGCGCGCTGGAGCATCGCCCTGTTCGTGCTCTACACCGGAGTCGAGCTGTCGGTAGGCTCCTGGGCCTATACGGTCCTGACGGAGGCCCGTGCCGTCGAGCCGATGTCGGCGGCCGCGTGGACGAGCGCGTACTGGGCCGCATTGACCGCCGGCCGGCTGCTTGGCGCGGCGCTCGTCGTTCGTGTCGGCATTGTGCCGCTCCTCCGCATCAGCACCGCCCTCGTGGCCGCCGGTCTCGCAGTGTTCGGGTTCGGATGGTCGCTCGCCGGGCTGGTGCTCGCGGGAACGGCGGCCGGGCCGATCTTCCCGTCGCTCATCGCGGTCACCCCCGCGCGCGTCGGAGCGCGGCATGCCGCCAACGCCGTTGGTTTTCAGGTTGCGGGCGCCGCTCTCGGGCAGGCCGTCGTGCCGTCGATGCTCGGGGTCCTGGCGGACACCTTCGGATTCGGAGTGTTCCTGTTCACGCTCGCCGTGCTCTCAACCTCGCTGATGCTCGTCCATGAGCGCGTGATCCGCTGCGTGCCCTCGGGCGACGCATCGAGCCTGGTCCATCAGCCGGTTCTCGTGGAGTCCGGCGAGCGTTGAACTCAGATTCAAGGTTCAAGGTCCCAGGTTTCCAGGTTCCGGGTTCATGGTTCAGCGCGTGTGAGCATTCGGCGCACATCCGCGCATCATCCGCGTCCCCGTGCGCCGAGCGATCCGCGCGAATCCGCGGCCATCCGCGTCCCGGGCGCCGAGCAATCGCGTGAATCCGCGGACATCCGCGTCCCGGGCGCCGAGGAATCCAGGCCGATCCACGAGCGCCAATCCGCGATTACACTCGACGCCATGCTCCGCGCGCTGCGCGATCAGCGGTGGCTCGGACTCGGCACCATGCGCCTCTCGACGGAGCGCGACCGCGACGACGAGCGCGCCATCCGGGTCCTGCATGCGGCGTTCGATGCCGGCATCACGTTCGTCGACACGGCCGACGCCTACTGCCTCGACGCGTCCGAGACCGGCCACAACGAGAGACTCGTGGCCAGGGCACTCGCGAGCTGGACCGGCGAGCGCGAACGCATCCTGGTGGCGACGAAGGGCGGCCTGACGCGGCCCCACGGCGCCTGGGTGGCGGACGGCCGCAGCCGCACGCTCGCGACGGCCTGCGAGGCGAGCCGCCGTGCGCTCGGGCTGGAGCGGATCCCGCTCTACCAGCTGCACGCACCCGATCCCCGGACGCCGCTGACGACGAGCGTTCGAGCCCTCCACGCGCTGAAGCGCGACCGCATCATCGAGGCCATCGGACTCTGCAACGTGACCGTCGGCCAGATCCAAGCCGCGTGCGCCATCACCGAGATCGCGGCGGTACAGGTCGAGTTGAGCGTCTGGCACGACGCGAGCGTCCTGAATGGGGTCGTCGAGCACTGCATCGCGAACGGCATCCTGCTGCTCGCGCACCGGCCGCTGGGCGGCCCGCAGCGCAGGCGCCGTACTCTCGCGGATCCGGTGCTCCGGGAGGTTGCGGAACGGCACGGCGCGACGCCGTTCGAGATCGCGCTCGCCTGGCTCCTCGCGTTGTCGCCGCTCGTCGTGCCCCTTCCCGGCGCGACCCGGATCGAAACGGCCCGCTCGGTCGCGCGAGCGCACGCGATCGCTCTGTCGGACGACGAACGCGCGCAGCTCGATGACCACTTCCCGGCCGGCCGGGTGATGAAGCTCCGTCAGTCCCGGGCCAGGCCTTCTCCAGACTCTGCCGGCGGCAGGGAGATCGTGCTCATCATGGGCATCCCCGGGGCGGGCAAGAGCACGCTCGCCGCCGCGTTCGTCGGGCGTGGCTACACCCGGCTGAATCGTGATGAGAGCGGCGGAACGCTGCGCGATCTCGCGGCCTCGCTCGAGCGCGCCCTCGAAGGAGGCGCGTCCCGCATCGTCCTGGACAACACCTACGTGTCGCGGAAGTCGCGCGCCGCGGTGCTCGCGGCGGCCTGGACGCGGGGGGTGCCCGTCCGGTGTGTGTGGCTCGACACGGCCGTCGAAGATGCGCAGGTGAATGCCGCATGGCGCCTGGTGGTCTCGCGCGGATGCCTGCCCACCCCTCGCGAGCTGCGACGACGATCCGCGCGAGAACCCGAGATCTTCGGTCCGGGCGTGCAGTTCCGGTATCAGCGGGAGCTGGAGCCGCCCGACGACACCGAGGGCTTCTCGAGCATCGAGGTCGTGCGATTCGAGCGCAGGCGGGATCCCGACTGCTCCAATCGAGCCGTGATCTTCTGGCTCGACAACGTCCTTCGCCGCAGCCGGCCTGGCGGACCGGCTCCGGCGTCGCCGGACGACATCGAGATCATTCCGGGCCGCCGGGAGGTCCTGAAGCGCTATGCCGCCGATGGGTGGCGGCTGCTCGGCGTTTCCTGGCATCCGGAAATCGAAGCCGGCGAGGTCGGCCAGGACGTGGTCGAGGCGGGGTTCGTGCGCACCCGGGAATTGCTCGACGTCGATCTCGACATCGCGTACTGTCCGCACGGCGCCGGGCCGCCGGTCTGCTGGTGCCGCAAGCCGCTGCCGGGGCTCGGCGTCGTCTTCATCCAGCGCTATCGGCTGGATCCCGCGCGGTGCCTGTACGTAGGCGCCGGGCCGCAGGACCCCGGATTCGCACGGCGGCTCGGGTTCGAGTACCGCGACGCGAACGCGTTCTTCCAGGCCGAAGCTCAGTCCTGAGTTTCGTAATTCCGGTGGCATTCGGCCGGCGATGCGTTCCTAGCCGCCTTGTGCGTCACCGTAATTGCGACGGGCAGGACTCGGTGTCCCCAATCAGGGATATGTGCTCGACACAGGTGAATCTCGCGGATCCCGCCGCGAGAAGGTGAACGCGGCCGTCATTCCGTAATCAGCTTGTGGTACCGGCCCAGCCAGTACGGCAGCAGGAAGTAGGCACCGTCGTCTTCGCTGCGGCCCTCGGAGCCGCCGTCGAGGCTGAAGGGATTGCCGTTCCACTTCCACATGGGCAGCTCGTCATAGGGCAGTACCACGAGCGCCTGGACGCGCTTGAAGCGGTCGGGCAGGGGATCGACCGGGACATCGAGCCGGTGCGAGTTCCTCACGGCCCAGCGGATCTGGTCGAGCGGGATCTCCCTGAGCGTCCGCAGCGACTCGGCCTGGTCGAACTCCTTCGCGCCGGTCCCTGCGGCGTAGATGAAGTTCCACAGCGGGTTGCGCTCGGGCCGCTCGATGTGCCAGCTCCGCTCGAGTCCCTGACGGTAGACTTCGGTCAGCCCCGGATCCGTTTCGTATCGCAGCAGCGGATAGAAGGACAGGAACGCCAGCTCGTCGTCCGAGTGGTTGACGCTGCCCGCCACCATGATCTTCTGGTTGCGCAGGAGCAGATGGTATCTGTGCGTGCGGATCAGGTCGTCGTATGCCCGTCGATACTTCGCGCGGTAGTCCTGGCTGGTGGTCATGGACAGGGCGACGCGAAGATGCGAGAGCATCTCCAGGGCCCGCAACCCGGTCTCGTCCGGATCCCCCCAGATGTCGTCAGGTGCCCACCATCCCCATCGCGTGCGCTGGCCGTCGACATCGATGAGCTGATAGCCGTTGTCGAGGATGTGGTTGGCGATGCGATCGAGCGCCGCGCGCAGGGCTGGCTTCTCCTCCTCCGCCGCCACCAGATCCAGGTAGATCGGATAGACGAAAAAGTGGCCGACAATCTCGTCGGAGCTCGTGTCGCCCTTCCAGCGCCAGAGGCCATCCGGCGTGTGGTGCCACTCGCCGTCGGCCGGCTGGACGTCGTCCCCCACCCTGATGAAGGAACGCGCCGGAAATCCCGGGATGCCGGTGATGGCTTCGAGCCGCACGATAGCCTCCATGCCCCGGCGGGCGTTCTCGCGCGCATCGGCTGCCCCGGTCACGGCGTACCGGAAGCTTTCCGCTGCCACGTACATCGCCGTCCAGAGGCCGTCGTTGTCGCTGGAAACCGGCTGGCTGGTCGCCAGGTCCCCGGCCAGGCGCAGGTGCGAATCGGCCGTCAATCCCCAGCGGTTGTGTCGCGCCTGGATGCGCTCGACGAAGAGACGGGACTTCTCTTCCAACGTCATGCGGCGGTACTCGATCCGCGCGAAGCCCTTTGCCGTCTCGACCCAGATGGCCGGGCCCTCGAACCCCACGGCCGTGACGTGATCGTCGGGCAGCCACCGCAGGCCGGCGAAGTACTCGCGCCTGCGAAAGCCGTTGCTGTAACGCACGAGCCCGCGCCGCGTGCCGGCCCAGGTGACCTGCGGCGACTCTCCGGCCACGACGGCGAACGGCGTGACCGGGACCGCGGCTCCAGCCTCATGAAGCGCGTCGAGCCTGGCGCGATCGACGTCCCTGTGCAGCGTCACCCTCCCGCCAGCCCGGACCGCGAACTCGTCGGCACTGTGGAACGTGCGGGTCTTCTGCAGGTAGGTCACCGGCTCCTGCGCCACGGGAAGTGTCGCGGGAAGGATGAGGACGAAGACGGCCAACGGAATCAGTCGGCACATGCCAGTCATTCGGCGGCCTCGAGCGGCTGCACATCCGGTCGAGCGGTCATGTGAAGCCGGTGCCGTTCGGCCGCGCGTGCAAACGGCAGGTACACCAGGATGGCCAGCAGGAGCGATACGGCACCCCAGACAGCCGCGCGCCAGTCCCCGCCCGAGACCAGGTAATGCCCGATGATCGGCGGCGTCGTCCACGGCACGTTCACGAACGGGCGGTGGATGAGACTCCAGTACATCAACAAGTACGTGGAGGCCGTGAGGATGAGCGCGTTCAGGATGTAAGGAATCATGAACACCGGGTTCAGCACGATCGGCAGGCCGAAGAAGATCGGCTCGTTGATCTGGAAGATCTGCGTCGGGAGCGAGAGCCGGCTGACCTTCCTGAACCCCGCATCCCGGGAGCGCCACAGGAGCAGCGCGAGGGCAATCGTCGCACCGGTGCCTCCGACGTTCACGAACGTCGTGAAGAACCCGTAGGCCGTCACGTGCGGCAGCGGCTCACCCTGCGTCATCGCGGCGACGTTCTCCGACAGATACTGCAGGAACACCGGCGCCACCACGACATCCACGGCGTTGTCGCCGTTGATGCCCACCGACCAGAGCAGCGTGACGAGGAACGCATACGCGAGAATGCCCGGCAGCGTGTCGAGCGCGAACACGAGCGGCGCGAATATCTGTCGCACGATCCGGTCGATGTCCACGCCCAGCAGGAACCGCACGATCCAGAACACCAGCACGAGGAACACGAGCGGCGTCAGCGCCAGGAACGACTGCGCGACGACGTCGGGAACGCCCGCCGGCATCGCGATCACGAGCCGCCGCCCGGTGAAGAACGCCTGCACCCGGACGCTGACGATCGCGACGAGCATCGCTGTGAACAGCCCGGCCGACCCGAGGCCGTCCATGCGGAGCACGTGATCCCGCGCGTCGATCTGGATCAGCAGAAAGGCGACCGTGGCCATCAGCGCGCTGGCCGATGGCTCCTGCCCGAGGCGCCGTCCGAGCTCGTACGCAATCGAGAAGCAGGCCACGAGTGCCAGAACGCCGAACGTGGCCGTGACGGGCACCTGGAGCAGCGGAAGCCAGGGAGCCACGCGCATGTCCCAGCCGGGCACGGGGAGGTAGGCGACGATCATGAAGAGCCCGCCGATGATCGTCAGCGGGACCACGGCCACCAGTCCGGCGCGTATCGCGGAGACGTACGGGTTCTCGCCGAACCGCGTCAGCGCCCGCACCGCCGGATTCACGGTCACGCGGGCGTCAGCCACGGCTGCCTGTCGTGGCGTTCCCCGCCCGGACGCGCAGGTGCTCGCGGTGCTCGTACACCTTCTCGAACGCGCGCACGATGTCGTCCATGTCGGTCCGCGGGCCCAGCAGCAGGTTCTGGCCGAGCCAGATGGCCTGCTCGCAGACGCGATCGCTCCGCGGGCACGCGGCGGGTCGGGCTGGGGCCTGACCGGATTGCCCGGGCACATACGGACCGTACGCCCGATTGCGAAAGAGGGGCTGATGCGGCAGGGAGAAAGCGTACCCGCCCGAGCACGGAATCCCTTCCGCCTGCAGCGCTTCGAGCACCGCGGCCCGCGGCGCCCCGAATTCCACGGCGTCCAGCCGCAGCATGAAGAGATGATGGCTGTGACGCGAGCACCAGGCAGCCCGCTTCTGCGGGTGCAGCCCCGGAACCGCCGACAGCCGGGACGCAAGGTACTGCCCGTTATCGTCGCGTCGACCGGTCTGCTCTTCGAGCCGATCGAACTGGCAGTCGAGGATCGCACCCTGGAACTCACCCAGCCGATAGTTGCCGGCGAGGACATGATGCTCGTACCAGAGGCCACCCGGCGTGCGGCCGCAGTTCTGAAGCGATCGGCACGCCGAGGCCATCCGATCGTCGTTGGTGACGATGATGCCCCCCTCACCGGACGTCAGGTTCTTGCTCGACTGAAACGAGAACGACCCGAGATCGCCGAGCGATCCGGCAGGCCGGCCGTTCCAGCCGGCCGCGTGGGCGTGCGCGGCGTCCTCGATCACGACCAGGCCGTGCGCCCGGGCGATCGCCATCAGCGCGTCCATGTCGGCGGGGTGCCCCGCGAAGTGGACGGGGATCATCGCCCTCGTCCGCGGGGTCACGGCGGCTTCCACGGCCGCGGGATCCAGCGTGAAGGTGTCGAGATCGATGTCCGCGAACACCGGCACCGCGTTGGACTCGAGGACGGCCGACGCGGTAGCGATGAACGTGTAGGGAGGCACGATCACCTCGTCCTCCGCGCGAAGGCCCGTCGCCAGCAGCGCAATCCGCAGCGAGACCGTGCCATTGGCGACGGCGATGCCGTGCTCGCAGCCGTGGAGCGCGGCAAAGCGCCGCTCGAAGCGCGCCACTTCCTCCCCGTCGAGCCGACCCCAATGGCCGCTCCGCAGGACCCGCAGGAGTGCGGCCTCTTCAGCGGCGCCGAAGACGGGCCAGGCGGTGAAGGCCTTCGTGCGAACCGGCGTGCCACCGTCCAGGGCCAGGTTCATGACGTCGCGCGGTCGAGGGCGCAGGGGCTGTGCGGTCGGGCCGACTTGCCCATGTAGACACAGCCGTCCTCTGGCGTACCGGTCCGGACCAGTTCGCTGAAGCCGAGGCGCAGATAGAATCCGATGGCGCGTGCGTTCAGCGGGCTGACGCCGAGGTGCGCCCCGGGCGAGCCGCGCTGCCGCAGCCTGTCCATCACCTGGTCGAGCATCAGCCGGCCGAAGCCGCGGCCCTGGGCCCGGGGCAGCAGGTCGATGTGCAAGTGCGAAGGATAGGCGGCGTAAGGCTCGGGGCAGAAGTAGTCGGGGTGATGGTACGCATGGTAGACGTGCTGGACGCGCGTCCACGCATCCGGGTTGCCGTGCGGCTCGGGGAACTGCGCGCAGAGCCGTGGTCGCCACTCGGTGTCGTAGCGCGCGTAGAAGGCGCGCGAGTCGAGCGCGGCGAGCGCGTACCCGCAGAGGCCGCGGTCGTCCTCGAGAACGAGGCTGAGATCGGGCTCGAAGGCGAGGTACGGGCCGACGAAAATGCGCGCGAGCGCGTCCGGGTCCTCGCGGAAGAAGGGCTCGGCGTCCTGGCCGTGATGGCCGGTCTTGAGACAGACGTAAAAGGCGCCCCGCTCGTCGCCGGCCGCGGCCTGCCGAATGATGGGCACGTGCGCAATTATGCTTCCATTTCCCCGCCCGGTCCGTTACAACTAGTGCCCCGTACGGGGGTCAGGTCTTGCATTGA
>DASPFV010000138.1:0-45020 GCA_035620975.1 Vicinamibacterales bacterium | reverse complement strand
CCCTTGATCTCCAGCACGTCGATCTCGCGCGACAGCGCCGTGGCCACGGCGTCCATCTTGATCGCCAGGCTCGGCTCCTCCAGGAGCCGCTGCTTGTCCTCCGGCTTCATGTCGAGCAGGCTGGCGAGCAGGTAGGTGATGCGCAGCGGATCGTCCAGGGTGGTGATGAGGGTCTTGATGTCGGGCGAGAGGCCAGTCGCAAGCGACACCGCCCGGTCGACCAACTCCTGCAGGCGGCGCATGTGCGCCTCGATCTCCAGACTCCGTTCGCTCGGCTCCGGCATCGGGACGACCGTGGCCCGCAGGTGCCCGCGGTCGGTCTGCAGGGTCTCGGCGCGCGCGCGGCCGACACCCTCGACGAGCACGCGCATGCCGGTCGGCGCCTTGGACATCTGGCGGACCAGCGCCACCGTGCCCACCCGGTGCACGTCGTCCGGTCCCGGCTCGTCCACGTCGGACTTCTGGAGGACGAGGAGAACGGTCCGGTCGCCGGCCAGCGCGCGGTTGACCGCTTCGACCGACACGGGCCGGCTCACCCCGAGCGGTGCCACGGTCATCGGGAGGACAACAGCACCGCGAAGGGGAACGACGGGCAGCTCGGTGGGCAGTGACGGAGCCTGAGGCGATTCAGCCATGCATCGTTTGCGGTGCGCGGACCGGTGCCGGTTACGTCAGGCGAGCGCGGCAGGGTTGACTGGGACCGTTTCGCCGAGCCACTCGTGCGCGTGCGGGACCATTCACCCGATGATAGCAGGTTCCCCGCCACCGATTGGCGCCACGGAAGAACACGCGCCACGGAAGAACACGGAAGAACACGGAACGACATGGATCAGTCGGCCACGAATGAACACGGAATCACACGGATGACGTCCAGTCGCTGAATCAAGACTTACCGCAGCATCAAGAGAACCTGGGAATCTGGAACGGACCTTGAACTGACCTTGGACCAGGAACCAGGACCAGGAACCTGGAACCAGGAACCGAGCCTTGAACCAGGAACCTGGAACCGGGAACCGAACCTTGAACCAGGAACCTGGAACCAGGAACCTGGAACCTGGAACCAGGAACCCCTCAGTAGAGTCCAGGAATCATCCGCCATCTGACGCGCTGCTGGTACCGCCGGTACTCCTGCCCGAACGTCTCGATCAGCCCGCGTTCCTCGAGGGGAATCGCAACGATCAGGTACAACGTACTCACACACGCGAAGGCGGCGCGCGTGCCGGTCATGGCGGGTGCGCCGAAGACCATGAGCACCCACGCCAGGTACAGCGGATGACGGACCAGGGCGTACAGGCCGCCGGTTTTGAGTGGCACGTGCGGCCGGGGAGGGACGTTGCGCCATGCGGCCAGGAAGGGTCGCACGCCGGCGAGTTCGAGCACGTCGATCGCGCGTGCGCCCCACGCCGTGAGGATCACGCCGGCGAGCTGCGTCGCGTAGCCCGCGAGGCTCCACGGCCATGACAGGCGGTACGCGAGGCCCGGTACCGGCTGCCACCAGGCGCACACCAGGATGAAGAGCACGCTCGACAGCCATGTGTAGAGCGTGCGCTCGAGCCAGGCCGGCACGCGCTGCCTGAGCCGCGCTCTGGCCGCGCTCCGCGCCATGACGCTGTGGTGCAGGGCGAACATCGAGAACAGCGCAGCGTTGATCGCGACGGGCTGCACGAGCTCCGTTCCGCTGGCGGGCCGACCGAACCGGATCAGGTAGGCGTAGGCGAAGAATCCGAGGGAGACGCAGAAGAGCAGCGCGCCGCCCCAGACCACGGCGGCTGCCGCCAGAGCGGGAGCGGCCGCTGCCGCCGTGGTCCGCGGGAGCGGCGGGGTCATGGAGCCGCATATTATAGGAACCATGTCAGGAGCCGGTGGCGCCCGCGTCGCCATCACGGGCATCGGCGTCGTTTCTCCGTTCGGGGTCGGACGCGACCGCTTCTGGCATCACGTGAGCCGCGGCTGCAGCGCCACGCGAACCATCACCGACTTCGACGCCTCCTCCTTCGCGTGCACCGTCGCCGCGCCGGTTCCACCCGTGTCGATGGACGATGCGGTGCCGCTCGCCGAGCCGGCGTCGTCGGATCGCCAGCAGGTCGCCGGGGCGGGCCGGCCGGATCCGCGTCGCTACTCCAGAGCGTCGCTCATCGCGGTCGTCGCGGCAACAGAGGCGTGGCAGGACGCGGGTCTGGCGCGCGGCGAACCGGGAGCCGGCGTCCTGGTCGGCAGCGGCGCCGGAGGCATCGATGTCGCCGAGCGGCAGTATGGCGAGTTCTTCAACGGCGGCTGGAAGCGCGTCACGCCGTACGCCATCCCGGTGTCGATCGTGGGCATGGTGTCGAGCGAGATCTCCATCGCTCTCGAGCTGCACGGCGTGAGCCACGTGCTCTCCACCGGCTGCACGAGCTCCACCGATGCGATCGCCTACGCCGCGTCGCTCATCCGGGGCGGCGAAGCGGAGATCATCCTCTCGGGCGGGGCCGACGCCTGTGTCACGCCCGGCATGATCTTCGGATTCTCCAGGATGCGAGCGGTCTCGACGCGCTACAACGACGCGCCCGCCTCCGCGTCGCGTCCGTTCGACGCCGGCCGGGACGGCTTCGTGCTGGGCGAGGGCGCCTGGATGGTCGTCCTCGAACGCGAGGATCGCGCCCGCGCGCGGGGCGCCCGCGTGTATGCGCTCGTCGAGGGCTACGGGTCCACCTGCGACGCGTACCATCGCGTGCAGATGCATCCCGACGGCGAGCAGATCGTCCGCGCCATGCGCCTGGCCATCGAGCGGTCCGGCCGGGGCCTCGGCGAGATCGGCTACATCAACTACCATGGCACGTCCACGCTGCTGAACGATGCCATCGAATCGAAGTGCGTGCGGCAGCTCTTCGGACGTCTCGCCGAGCGCGTTCCGGGATCCTCCACCAAGTCCATGATCGGGCACCCGCAGGGTGCCAGCGGCGCCGCCGGCGTTGTTACCGCGGCACTGGCGCTGCACGCCGGCTTCCTCCCGCCGACCATCAACCAGGAGTCGGCCGATCCCGACTGCGACCTGGATTTCATCGCCAACGAGGGGCGCCAGGCCCGCGTCGCCGCGGCGCTCTGCAACTGCCTCGGGTTCGGATCGAAGAACAGCGCGCTGGTGCTCGGGAGCGCCAGCGTCTGATGCGCGCAATCTGGCTGGGGCTCCTCGCCTTCGGGCCCATGCTCCTCGAAGCCCGGCTCTCCCGGCGGCACGAGCGCGCCCTGCGGGCGGCCGGCGCCGTCGAACCGCCGGGAGACGTCTACCGCGTGATGCAGATCGTCTATCCGGCTGCGTTCCTGGCCATGATTGGCGAAGGCTGGGTGCGGGGGGCTGACGGTCCCGAGGCACCGATCGCAGGGGCGGCCGTATTTGCCGCCGGCAAGGCGGTGAAGTACTGGGCCATCGCGACGCTCGGCAGCCGGTGGACGTTCCGTGTCCTCGTGCCGCCCGGGTCACACCGCACGACGAGAGGCCCATACCGCGTGCTCCGCCATCCCAATTACGTGGGGGTCGCAGCCGAGCTCGCAGGCATCGCGCTCATGGCCCGCGCGCCGTACGCCGGAACGGCCGCTGTCGTGGGCTTCTCTGCCTTGCTGCTGATCCGAATCCGCGTCGAGGAGCGCGCGCTTGGCTGATCGGAGGCGGGTCCGCCTCGTGCTGGTCCTCGACTGCCTTCTTGCGTGCCTGGTCGCGGCCGCAGTGGCGATCGAGCTGACAGGCGGCATCTTCACGTCCTTCGGGGGCATCCGCGTTTCGGCGCGGAGCGTGGACCGCGCGGCGTTCCTCGCGCTCGCGCTGGCCGCAGTCCGGTGGACCATCGGCGCGCGCCAGCCGCCGTTCGGAATGGATCCCGCACGATATGCCGCGCTGCGGCGGCGGCTGACCGACCCCGGGGCGGACGCACCGGGCCGGTTGGCCCTCCTCCCGGCCGTGCGAGCGGTCCTCGGCTTGGGCGTGGCAGGCCTCGTCCTGCTGTGGCCGCAGCTGCGACGCATGGATTCCGTGCCGGACCTGGGCGACCCGCTGTTCTCGATCTGGCGGATTGGATGGGTGTTCCACCAGATTCAGGGAGACCCCAGACCGCTCTTCGACGGCAACATCTTCCATCCGGACCCGCTGACGCTGACGTATTCGGATGCCATGCTGCTGACGAGCGCGATGGCGGCGCCGCTCCTCGCGTTGGGCGTCCACCCGGTGACTGTCTACAACGTGCTCTTCGTCTCCGGCTTCCTGCTCTCGGGGGCGGCAGCCTACCTGCTGGTCGCGCGGCTGACCGGCTCAGCGCGCGCCGGCTTCGTCGGGGCCCTGGTGTTCGGCTTCTATCCCTACCGCTTCGAGCACTACAGCCACCTCGAGCTCCAGATGACCGTCTGGATGCCGCTGGGCCTGCTGGCGGTCCACCGTTTCGTCGAGACGGCGCGCTGGCCGTACGCGCTCCTGGCCGCGCTCGCCGTGGTCGCCCAGCTCTACTCGTCGATGTATTACGGCGTGTTCTTCCCGATCGTCCTGGCGGCGCTGGCTTTCGTGCTGGCCCGGCAGTCTGGACGGTCCATACCGCGACTGCTCGGGCCGTCCGCGGTCGCCGCCGCCATAGCCCTGCTGCTGGCGCTGCCGCTCGCCCGGCCCTACCTGGCCGCCCGCACGGTCAAGGGGGACCGCGGGCACGACGCCGTGCGCGTGTTCAGCGCCACCGCGTCCGACTATCTGCGCGCCCACGAGCGCAGTGCCCTCTACGGATCGCGGCTCCTGCCGGGCGCGCGAAGCGAACGTGCCCTGTTCCCGGGCGTCGTCCCGATCGTTCTGACGGCCGCCGCGCTCGTCCCGCCGCTCGGGCCGATTCGCCTGGCGTACCTGGCGGGCCTCCTCGTGGCCTTCGACGGGTCGCTGGGGTTCAACGGCCTCTTGTATCCCTATCTGTACGAGTGGGTGCCAGGCGTGAGCAGCATGCGTGTGCCTGCACGATTCAGCATCATCGTGGGCCTGACCTTGGCCGTTCTCGCGGGGTTCGGTGTCCGGCTGCTTCTCCGGGGCCGCCGGGGCTGGACCCAAGACGCGGCGTTCGCCCTGATCATCACGGCCGCCATGGCGGACGTCTGGCCGCGCCTGGTTCTCCAGCCCGTCTGGCGCGAGCCCCCCGCGATTTACGGTCGGCTGGCGGAGATCCAGGGCGCGGTCCTGGCGGAGTTCCCGCTCAATACGGACCCTGCCGGCTTCGCCGAGAACACGCCGTTCATGTATTTCTCGCTTTCGCACTGGAAGCCGCTCGTAAACGGATACAGCGGGTTCCTGCCTCCGGGGTACGAGGCCTTCGTCCAGCGGATGGACGGTTTCCCCGACGAACCGTCGATAAGCCTCCTGAAGGAGCGCGGCGTGACTCACGTGTCGATCAACTGCGCCCTGTACCGCCGGCCGTGCGCGGACGTCTTGCGCACGCTGGACGGGCTGGCGTCGGTGCGGCCGGTGGCGGAGGCCCTCTGGGAAGGGGCTCCGGTGCGCCTGTACGAGTTGCGGTGAGCGTGCGCTCCCTCCCGTCCGCCAGCCGTCCGATTCCCCCCTGGGTTCAGGGGGCAGACCTTCTGACGCTCCTGATGGCAGCCGCCGCCCTGGTGCTGCTCCTGGCCGGAGATTACCGCCACGCTCTGTCGGGATTCCCGCTCACCATCCGGTGGACGCACGCCACTTTTGGCGCCCTCGCGATTGCCGCGATCCGGCACGCGGCCCGGCCCGTGCCCTCGTTGTTCTCGAGGCTCGAGCACGTCGCGCAGTGGCTGGCCCGCCATCCTGCCTTTAGCCATGCCCTGCTGGTCTTCGCGTTGACCCGGCCGACCGTCCTGCTGGTCGGGCTCCTGGGCGTTGCGACTATCGGTTTTCCGGAAGGCGTCGACGAGCCCGGCATCGGACGACGCGCGCTGTCGGCGCTGCCGGCGCGCTTCGACGCGAACTGGTACGCCGGCATTGCCGCCGAGGGGTACGACTGGCAGGCGACCTTCAAGCGGCAGCAGAACGTCGCGTTTTTTCCGGCTTACCCCATGCTCGTCCGGGCCGTCGCGCCGCTGTCGGGCGCGGGCGATCCGGATCTGCCGCGCGAGCGACGAATCCTGCGCCTGGCGTGGTGCGGCCTGGTGATCTCGCTGGCCTCATTCCTCTGCGCCGCGTGGCTCTTCGGGCGGCTCGCCGGCGACGTGCTCGGCGCCGAACGGGGCCGTGATGCGGTGGTGCTGCTGGCGTCGTACCCGTTCGCGGTGTTCTACAGTGCGGCTTACACCGAATCGCTCTTCCTCCTGGTCTCGCTCGGGGCGTGGTACGCCATGCGCCGCGAGCAGCTCGCCACGGCGGCCGTCTGCGGAGCGTTGGCCGGTCTGACCCGTCCGAACGGCTTCTTGCTCGCTGTTCCGCTCCTCCTGACTGCCGTCGGGGTCCGTGGTGCGGATGGGGACCGCGCGCCGGCGGCTCGGAGGGCCATGCGGCTCGCGGCCGCCGCTATGCCGGTTGCCGGCATGCTGCTGTTCACCTTCTACCTCTTCCAGCGTACGGGCGTGTGGTTCGCGTGGGCGCGCATGCACGGGGCGTGGGGCCGCGTGTTCACGGGCGACGCACCGCTGCCGTCGCTGAGCGCGGGCTTGCTGCAGGTGGCGACGGCCAGGCCCTACGACCTGCTGAATGCGCTCGGCGTCGTCTTTGCTCTGGGCCTCATCTGGCCCGTATGGCGGCGGCTCGGTCCCGCGTGGGCGGCGTTCGTGATCGCCAACCTCGTGCCCCCGCTGCTCGCCGGCGGGGTGTTGTCGCTGGGACGGGTGAGCTCGACGCTCTTCCCGCTGTTCCTGGCGCTCGCCGCCATCGTACCGTCGCGGGTCGTGCCGCTGGCGGCAGCGACATTCGGCATCCTCCAGGGGCTCGTGGCCGTCCTTTTCTATACGTGGCGGAGTCTATATTGACGGGCGGGTGAGCAAAGTCCGTGCTCTATAATCGAACTATCGTGGTGGCCCTGCAAGCCGGTTTGACTCGGGCTCCGGCTTCGACGCGACTGCTCGTCGCGGTCGTGCTCTTCACCTGCGCGCTCACGGCAGGCTCGTCGTTCGGTGCGGCGCAGGCGCCAGCGGCCGAGGACCTGCCGTTTCCGCAGTCGGCACGCCGGCTGATCGCGCACGGGCGCCTGGAGGAGGCGGAGGCGCTCGCACGAGCCCGGCCGGCCGGCGATCCCGCTGCGGCACCGGTCCTCGCCCGTATTGCGCTGGTACACGGGCGATATCAGGACGCCCAGCAGCTGCTCGAAGATGCCGTGGGGACCGAGCCGGCAGGCGAGGCGGCGCTGGAGCTGGGGTTGCTGCACCGACAGCTTGGTCGCGCGGAGGCAGCCGACCCGTTGCTCGTCCGCGTCTACCGGCAGGCGAGCGCCGGGGCGGACGGCGAGGCCCTGCTGCGCGCCGCGCGCGCGGCGCACGCCTTGAACCGGGTCCGCGACGCCAACGCGCTTTACCGGGCCGCCGCCGCGACCGGATCCGCCGCGCCCGTCCAGACGGCGTGGGGAACCCTGTTCCTCGAGAAGTACAACGCTCCGGAGGCGCTGCGCTCGTTCAAGCAGGCGCTCGAGGCCGATCCCCGGTGGGCCCCCGCGCATGTGGGGCTGGCCCAGACGCTCATCGACGAGAACCCGCCGGAGGCGGCGGCAGCGGCGGAGCGGGCGCTAGAAATCGATCCGCTGCTGGCAGACGCGCACCTCCTGCTGGCGAGCCTCGATCTCGACAACACGCGCTATCCGGAAGCGCGCGCGCGGATCCAGACGGTGCTGGACACGAATCCGTCCCATCTGGAGGCGCGCGCGTTGCTCGCCGCGATCGCGTACGTCAAGGACGATCGCACCCGGTTCGAGGCCGATGTGCGCGAGGTGCTCGCGCTGAACCCGTCGTTCGGCGAGGTGTATCGCGTGGCGGCCGATCTGTCCGCCCGGAACTACCGCTTCGACGAGGCCGTGGCGCTGACGCGCAAGGCCATCGGTCTGGATCCTTCGAACACGCGGGCGTACGCGGATCTGGGCATGCACCTGATGCGCACCGGCGACGAGAGCGAGGCCCGCCGGTCGCTCGAGCGGGCGTTCAAGGCCGATCCCTTCGATCGGGTGACGTACAACCTGCTTGCGCTCCTCGACAAGCTGGAGAAGTTCGAGGTCATCCAGGACGGCGATCTCGTCCTGAAGCTGCACCCGGAAGAGGCCCCCGTCCTGAAGGAGTATGCGCTGCCGCTGGCCCGCGAGGCGCTGAAGCGGCTGTCGGCCACCTACGAGTTCACGCCGAAGGGTCCGATTCTCGTCGAGATCTTCCCGCAACACGACGACTTCGCGGTCCGCAATCTCGGACTGCCGGGCCTGATCGGCGCGCTCGGCGCCTGCTTCGGGCGCGTCGTCAGCATGGATTCGCCCAGGGCCCGCCCGCCGGGCAGCTTCTCGTGGCAGGCGACGCTCTGGCACGAGCTCGCCCACGTCGTCACGCTGCAGATGTCCAACCAGCGCGTGCCGCGCTGGTTGACAGAGGGCATCTCGGTCTACGAGGAGACGCGCGCGCGGCCGGCGTGGGGACGCGACATGGAGGTGTCGTTCGCGCTGGCCCTCGAGCGCGGGCAGGTGCTCAAGCTGAGCGATCTGAACTCCGGCTTCACGCGGCCGGAGACGATCGCGCTCGCGTACTTCCAGGCGTCTCAGCTGGTCGATCACATCGTGCAGGCCCACGGAACGGAGGGGCTTCGCAAGCTGCTGCGCGCGTACGGCGAGGGCCTCGAGGGAGAGACCGCGATCAGCCGCGCGCTGGGCGTCTCATTGGACCAGCTCCAGTCGTCGTTCGACGACGCGATGGCGACGCGGTACTCGGCGATGCGCGCCGCGCTGGGAGGTTCGGAGGGGAAGGAGCCGCCCAGGCCGGGCGATATCGCCGCCCTGCGGGAAGCCGCGGCGGCCCGGCCGGGCAGCTACCAGGCCCAGCTCGCTTACGGCGCCGCGCTCGCCGAGCAGGGCGACCGTGCGGCGTTCGAACCGCTCGAGCGGGCGGCGGCGCTCGTGCCGGTGGCCACCGGCGAGAACAGCCCGCACGCGATCATGGGCAGCCTGGCCGAGCAGCTCGGCGACGCGCCGCGGGCGATCAAGGAGTACCTGGCGCTGCTCTCGAACGACCACACCGCAGTCGAGCCGGCGCGCCGCCTTGCGGCGCTCGCCGCGAAAGCGGGGGACGAGCAGGCGCTCGCGGCCGCGCACGAGCGCGTCGTCGAGATCGACCCGTTCGACGCCCAGGCCCACACGGGCCTGGGCCGGCTGGCCATCCAGGAAAGGGACCTGGCGGTCGCGACCCGGGAGTTCCGCGTCGCGCTCGCCATCGGTCCGCCGGATCGCGCCGCCGCCCACTGCGATCTCGCCAAGAGCTACCTGCTCTCGGGCCGGCGCGACGAGGCGAAGCGCGAGGCGCTCGCGGCTCTCGAGATTGCTCCCAGCTTCGAGCGGGCGCAGGACCTGCTGCTGCGGAGCATCGAGGGCGAAGCGGAGCCCGCACGCCCGCGCGGGGCACGGCGGTGAGGGTGGGCCCGCTCGCTCAGCCACCGGCCGCGGGCGGCCGCCAGAACTGCGGCCCGCCCACCGCCATTCCCCTCGCACTCGGCGCAGCCGGCCTCGTCAGCCTGCTCTTCGCGGTCGCGCTCACGCGCCCGGCCGACGCGCAGGACCCGCTCGCGCCGGATCCGAGGTTCGCGGGCCTGCAGTGGACCTTCGCCCGCGTTCGCTACCAGGCCTGGAACGTGCCGGCTTCGCAGGGCTGCGACACCAACAACGAGTGCTGGACGATCGACTACCCGGCCGCCGAGCAGAACCTCTCCCGACGGGTGAGAACCGTGACCTCCATCCAGGTCAACGATCCGGTCGTCGTGACGATCGAGGACCCGGCGCTCTGGACCTACCCGTGGATCTACATCGTCGAGCCCGGGACGATGCGGCTCCGGGATGCGGAGGTGCCGATCCTGCGCGAGTACCTGCTGCGCGGCGGTACCCTGACGTTCGACGACTTCCACGGCCCGGTCGAATGGGCGAATTTCGAGCGCGAGATGCGGCGCGTCTTCCCCGATCGGCCGATCGTGGACCTTCCGCCAACCCATCCGATCTTCAACTGTTTCTACCAGCTCAGCGAGTTTCCGCAGACGCCGGGGCTGGGCTCGTTTCTGCAGGGCCGGACCTGGGAGAAGGGCGGGTTCGTGGCCCGGCTGAGGGCCATCGAGGACGACAACGGGCGCGCGATGGTGCTGATCAACTGGAACACGGACATGGGAGACGGCTGGGAGTGGTCGAACGCCGCGGACTACCCCGGCTACGTCCGTTTCACCGCGCAGGCGTACCGCATGCAGATCAACGAGATCGTGTACGCGCTGACGCACTGATGGCCGGGGCAGTTCGCCCTGACGGAGATCGTTTGTGGATACCTATACGGGGAACCCGGACGCGGTGGACATCGCCGCGGTCGCCGAACGCGTGGCGCACGGCCGCGAGCGCATCCTCGCCGAGATCCGCAAGGTCATCGTCGGGCAGGACGAGGTCATCGACCAGGTCCTCATGGCCCTCTTCACGGGCGGCCACTGCCTCATCACCGGGGTGCCGGGGCTGGCGAAGACGCTGCTCATCAAGACGGTCGCGCAGATCCTCGACCTCTCGTTCAAGCGCATCCAGTTCACGCCCGACCTGATGCCGGCCGATATCACAGGTACCGAGGTCCTCGACGAGGACGCGGGGCACCGGTCGCTCCGTTTCGTGAAAGGGCCCATTTTCGCGCAGATCATCCTCGCGGACGAGATCAACCGGACCCCGCCGAAAACGCAGGCGGCGCTGCTGGAGGCGATGCAGGAGTACCACGTCACGGCCGCCGGCCGGACTTATCCGCTCGATCGGCCGTTCTTCGTGCTGGCCACCCAGAACCCGATCGAGCTGGAGGGCACCTATCCGCTTCCCGAGGCCCAGCTCGACCGGTTCATGTTCAACATCGTCATGACCTACCTCGACGAGGACGAAGAGGTGCGCGTCGTGACGGAGACGACCGGGGTGTCCCGGCACGTGCCGCAGCGGGTGCTGGGCGGTGCCGACATCCTCGAGATCCAGCAGCTCGTCCGGCAGGTCGTGGTGGCGGAAGACATCGCCCGCTATGCCGTCCGGCTGGTGGACGCGTCCCGCCCCGGCCGCCAGAGCGATCACGCGTTCGTGCGTGAGTGGGTGAAGTGGGGCGCCGGTCTGCGGGCGTCCCAGGCGCTCATCCTGGCGGGCAAGGCCCGCGCGCTGCTGCAGGGCCGCTATCACGTGTCGGTCGGGGACATCCGCGCGCTGGCGAAGCCCGTGCTGCGCCATCGCGTCATCCCGAACTTCTACGCGGAGTCGGAGCGCATCACGTCCGACAACCTGGTGGATCGGCTCCTCGAGGCGGTGCCCAGGCCGCGCAGCGGGATGTAGCCATGGCCGAGTCCACCGGCGCGCGCGACCTCACGTTCCTCGATCCCGCCGTCCTTGCGCGGCTCGGGACGATGGAGCTGAAGGCACGGACGGTGGTCGAGGGCTTCCTCGCCGGCCTGCACCGCAGCCCGTACAAGGGGTTCAGCGTCGAGTTCGCCGAGTACCGCCAATACATTCCAGGCGACGACCTGTCCATGCTCGACTGGAAGGTCTACGCCCGCAGCGATCGGCATTACGTCCGCAAGTCGGAAGAAGAGACCAACGTCGAGTGCCACCTGCTCGTGGACCTCAGCGCGTCGATGGGCTACCGGGGATCGGCGCCGATGAGCAAGCTCGATTACGGCTCGGTGCTGGCCGCGTCGCTCGCGTTTCTGATGCACCGGCAGCGTGACGCCACCGGGCTCATCACGTTCGACGAGCGGATTGCCTTCCGCCTGCCGGCCTCGGCGCGCCCCGGGCACCTGCAGACCGTGCTGCTGGCGCTCGGGCGGATCGAGCAGGGCACGCGGTCCGATGTGGCGCGGCCGCTCCATCAGCTGGCCGAAGCCCTCGTCAAGCGGAGCCTGGTGGTGCTGATCTCGGATCTGCTCGACGATCCGGAGCCGATCGTGAAGGGCCTGAAACACCTGAAATTCCGGGGCACCGACGTCATCGTGTTCCAGGTGCTGGATCCGAACGAGCTCACCTTCCCGTTCCGCGGACCGGCGCGCTTCCGCGATCTCGAGAGCCAGCAGGAGATCACGGCCGAGCCCTCCGAGATCCGGGCGACGTACCTGCGCGATCTGGCTGGCCTCACGCTGCACTACGACCGCGCGCTGCGGGGAGCAGGCATCGACTACGTGCAGCTGGACACCTCGCAGCCTCTCGACTTCGCGCTGCTGGCGTACCTGGCCGCGCGGAGCCGGCGGAAGTGACCGCATGTCGTTCCTCTACCCGGCCTTCCTGATCGCCGGAGTCGCCATCGCGGTTCCCATCGTGCTGCACCTGCTGCGCCGGGAGGTGGCGCCGGAGGTGCCGTTCACGGCCGTGCGGCTCCTGCGCCGGTCGCCGGTGCCGCGCCGTGACCGTCGGCGGCTGCGGGATCTGCTGCTGCTGGCGGCTCGTGTGCTCGCGCTCGCGCTGCTGGCCGCCGCGTTCGCGCGACCTTACGTGCCATCGGCTGCAGGGGCGGGGTTGCGCGTCGTCGCGGTCGATCGTTCGTTCAGCATGTCGGCGCCGGGCCGGTTCGAGCGGGCGCTGGAGGCGACGAGGGCCGCCATCGCTGAGGCGGGGGCCGGTGAGCGGGTCGCCGTCATCGCCTTCGACGAGCGGGCCGACGTGCTCGCCGAGCCCGGCAGCGCTGCCGACGCTCGACACGCCCTGCAGGCGCTGGCGCCTGGTTTCGGGGCAACCCGGTACCGACCCGGGATCGAGGCGGCCTTGAATCTGTCGCCTGGCGGGGGCCGGCTGGTTCTCGTCAGCGACCTGACCCGCACTGGCTGGGAGGACGATCAGCCCGTTACGGTGCCAGCGGACTGGGCCATCGATTTCCGGGATGTGGGAGATGAGGCTGGAAACGTCGCGGTCGCGGCCGTGCGGCGCGAGCCGGATCGGCTCGTCGCCGCGATTCGCAATGCAGGGCACGCGGTTTTCGACGGCGAAGTTCGCGCGGATCTCGAGGGTCGCCGGGTAGGCCAGGTTCGGGCCAGGGTCGATCCGGGTGCCACGGCGGACGTCGTCGTCCCCGTCGGCGTTCCGGCAGCCGGCGTGCTGGCTGTCTCGATTGACGACGGAGGAGGCTTCGCCGCGGACAACACCCGTTATCTGGCGCTCGATCCCGCGGCGCGCACGCGTGTGCTGATCGTGATGGCGGGAGGGCCGGGGCGTCCCAGCGGTTTCTTCCTCGCGCGGGCGCTGGAGGCGGCGGACGAAGCACCGGAACCCGCGGTAGTCAGCATGGCGGGAGCGGAGGTGTCGAAGCTCCCTCCGTCCGGGCTCGCCGATTACGGTGCCGTGGCTCTGCTCTCGACGCGCGGCCTCGACCGGCCCGCGCGCGAGGCCCTGGGGACCTTCGTCCGGCACGGGGGAGGCCTCTTCGTCGCGGCGGCACCCGACGTGGAAGCCGCGCTCCTCTCCGACGCGCTCGGCTGGGAGCCGGCGCTCGCGCCCGCGGCCACTGCTGACGGCGTCCTGGCGCTGGCGGCCACCGACCTGCGTCACCCGATTTTCGAACCGTTCGGCGCGCTCGCGGCCAACCTGGGACAGGTCCGGTTCGAGCGCGTCTGGCGCGTGCAGGACGGCGGCTGGGACGTGGCGGCCCGGTTCGACGACGGGACCCCGGCCCTGCTCGAGCGCGAGGAAGGGAGCGGCCGGGTCGTGCTGTTCGCCTCCGACGTCGATCGCCGCTGGAACGACTTCCCCCTCCACCCCTCGTTCGTGCCGTTCGCGGTCGAGTCGATCCGGTATGCGTCGGGCGCGGTCCACGCCGAAACGGAGTACACGCCTGCCACGGCCCCATCGGGCGCGGGGCCGCACCCCGGGGTGTTCCGGCTGGCATCAGGTCGGCTGGTGACGGTGAACGCTGATGCCCGCGAAAGCTCGACCACCCGGATGACGCCGGCTGAATTTCAGGAGATGATCAGGCCAGGGGCTGCGACGGCCGCCGCGGCTGCGCCGCAGGCCCGCGAGGCGGAAGCCGCCCAGAGCTACTGGCGGTATGGACTGCTGCTGATGCTGGCGGTGCTGGTAGGGGAATCGATCGTGGGGAGGAGCTGGAGCTGAAGGAAGGTGGGGTGAGCGCCGGTGACTGGAAGCCGGACGCGGAGTACCTGAAGAGATGCCGAGAGAGGCCGCCCTCCAGTCGTTCATCCGCGCCGTGCGGCGCCGATGGTTCGCGCAGGTAATCCTGGCCGCGGCGGGGAAGGCCTGCGCGCTGGCCGCGATCCCGATCGCGGCCGCCGTGGCCGCGGACCGCATCGGTTCGTTCGAGGGGAGCGCGCTGGCGGTTGTGGCCGTGGGCGTCACGGCGCTGGTCGTCGTGGCAGTGTGGTCTGCGCTGCCGAGTCTGAGCGACCGGCCTTCGGACGTGCGTGTCGCGCGTTTCGTCGAGGAGCGCGTCGCCCTCACGCCCGGCGCTGAGCCGCTCGACGACGCCCTGGTGAGCGCCGTGGCGCCTGGTCCGACCGCCGTGTCGCCGGGCGTGCGTGACCTGCTGGCGCGGGCCGCCCTCGCACGCCTCGACGGCACGGCGCCGCAGCTGATCGTGCCTCGTGCGCTGATTCTGCGTGCGGGCAGCCGTGCGCTCGGCGGCACGGTCCTGCTGCTCGCCTCGCTCGTGCTGGCTGCCGATCCCCTCGCGCGGACGATGGAGGCGCTGCTCGTCGCGTTCCCCGGATCCGTCCAGGTGCTCGTGCACCCGGGTGATGCACGAGTCGTCGCCGGGCAGCCGTTGCGTATCCGCGCCGTGGTGTCCCGACGCGGCCGATCCCTGGTGCGCCAGACGCCATCCCTCACGGTGAGTGCCGGGTCCGAGCAGCGCACCGTGCCGATGCAGCCCGACGGCGAGGGGTTCGTCTTCCCATTCGAGTCGGTGGACCGGACGTTTCGCTATCGCGTATCTGCGGGGGCCGCCGTCTCGGCGGACCACACGGTAACCGCTCTCTTCCCTCCGCGCGTTCGCCGCATCGACCTTCGCTACGACTATCCCGGATTCACCAGCCTGCCGCCGCGGGAGGAGGAGAACGGCGGCGATATCTACGGCCCTCGCGGGACGCGTGTCCGCGTCCGCGTGCACACGGATGGGCCGGTGGTGTCCGGCGAGCTGGCGATGGGTGCCGGGGACAACGGCGCCTTGCGTCCCGCCGGCGACCGCGTGCTGGAGGCGGACCTGGTGCTCGCCCGCGACGATTCGTACCGCGTCGGCCTGCTCGACGGCGACGGCCTGCGGTCCACCGGGGGCACCCAGTACTTCATCCGCCTGATGGACGATCGCCCGCCGGACGTCCGCATCGTGCGGCCGGCGGGTGATCAGCAGATCACGCCGCTCGAAGAGGTCCTGATCGAGGCGCGCGCCGATGACGATCACGGGATCGAGACGTTCGAGCTCGTCTACACCACGCCGGCCGGCCAGACCCGCGCGGTTCCGTTCGCCAGCACGGCAGGGAACGCCACCACCAGACTGGGAGCGCATCTGCTGGCGGCCGAGGATCTGCGCGTCCGGCCAGGGGACGTGATTGCCTACCACGCGCGTGCCCGGGACGTGGGCCGCGGCAGGCGGCCGACCCTGGCGAGGAGCGACATGTTCTTCCTCGAGGTCCGCCCGTTCAACGAGGAGTTCGTGTCGGCGCAGAGCCAGGCCGGCGGCGCGGGAGCGGATCCCGAACTGGAGAGCCTGATCACGGCGCAGAAGGAGATCATCAACGCGACCTGGAATCTCGAGCGGCGATCCGGGGCCGGACGTTCGGTGACCGATCTCCGCGCGGTCGCGCTCGCACAGGCCGATCTGAAGGCGCGGGTCGAGCAGATTGCCGGCCGGAACGGCCGGGGGCGTTCGTCGTGGCGCCCGCCGCAGCGACTCCTCCCGCAAGCCGGCCGCGGGAACCTCCAGGGCGCGGATCTGGTGTCGAGGGCCGCGGACGCGATGGGCCGCGCGGTCGGCCATCTCGACGGCCTCCGCACGGCGGAAGCCCTGCCCCAGCAGATGGCTGCCCTGCAGGCGCTGCTCCAGGCCCAGGCAGAGGTGCGGCGGCGGCAGGTGCTGCAGCAGCAGGCCGGCGGCGCCGGCGGCGCCGGACGCCAGGGGCAGGACCTCTCGGCGCTGTTCGACAAGGAGCTGCAGCGGCAGCAGCGGACGAACTACGAGACGCGATCGGAGATCGAGGACCGGCCGGACCGCCGGAATGACAGTGCCCTGGACCGGATACGCGACCTTGCCCGCCGGCAGGAGGAGTTGAGCCGGCGCCAGCGGGACCTCGCCGAAGCGAAGCTGTCAGCCGAGGAGCTGAAGCGGCAGCTCGAGCGCCTCACACGCGAGCAGACCGAGCTTCGCGAACAGGTCGAGGAACTGGCGCGCCAGCAGAACGCGTCGGCCCCGTCCGACGATCAGGCGCAGGGCGATCCAACGCCGCAGCAGGGGTCGCAGCCCGGGAGCACCCGCGTGCAGGGCGATCCTGCCGGGAATGCCTCGCAGGGCACCGGCGCGATGCGCGACGCGTCCGAGGAGATGCGCGCCGCCTCCAGTGATCTGCAGCGGGCGAATCCGAACGCCGCGGCCGAGAGCGCCGGGCGCGCGGCCGAGAGGCTTCGCGAGATCGAGCAGGCGATGCGCGGTGACGGCCCCGAGGCCCGACTGCGAGTGGCTGGTGAACTCCGGCTCGAGGCCCGGCAGATCGCGGAGGAACAGCGTCGGATTGCCGCCGAGGCCGAGCGTCTCGACCGTGCCGCCGCGGGATCGAGTGTCGACGCACGCCGCAGGCTCGCGGGGGAGAAAGATCGGCTCGCGGAACGCGTGGACGGCCTGCAGCGTGCCGCGGAGCAGCTCGCCGGCGCGGGAAACGGCGGGACGGACGTGTCCCAGGTCAGTGCCCGCGACGTGGCGCGCGAGCTCACCGACCGGCGGATCGGGCAACGCATGCGGGATACGGCGCGGCAGATGCGCGAGGAGCCCGGCGGCGGTGTCCCGAACGGACGCGGCGGAGCTCGAGGCCCGGAGGCAGGACCGCTGGCCGAACCCGAGCGGGAGCTCGCGCGCGCCATGAACGAGATAGTGGACCGCCTGGGCACCGGCGAGGAGGGAGGGGATGTGTCGGCCGGGCTCGGACAGACCCAGGCGATCCGGGAGCGCCTCGATCGGCTCGAGCAGGCCATCCGGGATCGTGAAACCCGCGCACAGACCGGTCGGGGACCCCAGGCTGCACCAGGCGACGTCGGCCGCCAGGGCCGCGAGGGCCGAGGCGGCAATACGGGTGCAGGCGAGGGAGGGGAGCTCGAGAAGCTGCGCGAGGAGTACGCGCGCGAGCTGCAGCGGGCGCGGGAGACCGTCGCCCGTTTGCAGCGCAGCAGCTCCCGGGAAAACCTGGGCGGGGCAACTCCCGAGCACCACGAGTGGAGCCAGGCCGACCCGGGCACGGAGCCGTTCAAGCAGGACTATACCGGCTGGGCATCGCTGCGGCGTGACGTCGACGACGCGCTCGACCGGTACGAGTCGGCGCTCTCGGCGGAGCTGGCCTCGAACGCCCGTCGCGACCGGTTGAGCGCCGGGGGAAGCGACCGCGTGCCGGACGCCTACCGAAAGCTGATCGCCCGGTACTACGAGGCACTCGCGAAGTCCGGAAGGTAATGTCCGGATGACCTTCGCCAACCCGCTCCCGTGGTGGGCTGTCGCCGCAGCGGTCGTTCTGGCGGCCGCTCTGGCCTGGTACGCCTACCGCCGCGTCCCCCTCATACGCTGGCGTCGCCTGATGCTGTCGGGCATCCGGCTGGTCACTTTGCTGCTGCTCGTCGTGCTCCTGATGCGGCCGGTCGCGCGGATCGGCGAAGTCGACGAGCGCGGCGCCCTCGTGCCCGTGCTGGTCGATACGTCGCGCAGCATGGGCCTCGAAGACGCGCCGGGGCGGCGGATCGATTTCGTGCGGCGGCTCCTGCGTGACCGGCTGCTTCCCGCTCTGACCGGCCGGTTCCAGGTCGACGTGCTCGGATTCGGCGAGGCCGTGCAGGACCTGGATCCGGATGCACTCCACGCCACCAGCCGGCGCAGTGACGTCCAGGGGGCCCTTGCCACGGTGCAGGATCGCTATCGTGGCCGGCCGGTCGCCGGTATCGTTCTCATTTCCGATGGCGGTGATACCGGCGGGTCCCGCGCCGGGTTGGCCGGACACGGGCCTCCCGTGCACGTCATCGGCGTGGGATCGTCGAAACCCGGCCGGGACCGCGAGGTTCTGAGCGTCACGGCAGCGGAGGCCGTCCTGGACCACTCGCGGATCGACCTGGCCGCTTCGGCCGTGAGCCACGGGTGGGGACGCGATCCAATCCAGCTGAGGCTTCTGGAGAACGGACGTCCGATCGAGGCGCGCCGCGTGACACCGGCCGGCGACGGCGTGCCGGTCCATCAGGTGTTCAAGGTGGCTCCCGGTCCTGGATCTGCAACGGTGTACACGGTCGAGATCCCGGCAGCACCCGGCGAGCTCGTGCCCGAGAACAACACCCTGAGCACGCTCGTCCAGCCGCCGGCGCCAGCCCGCCGCATCCTGGTCGCCGAGGGCGCCCCCGGCTTCGAGCACAGCTTTCTGAAGCGCGCGTGGTCGTCCGACCAGGGGCTCGAAATCGATTCGGTCGTCCGCAAGGGTCGCAACGAGCGGGGTACGGAAACCTTTTATATCCAGGCGGCGCGCTCCCGGAGCGATCGGCTGCGCAGCGGGTATCCGCCGCGGCCGGAGGATCTCTTCGCGTACCACGCGGTCGTCCTCGCCAACTTCGAAGCGCACCAGCTGACGCGCGCGCAACTCGAGGCCACGCGGGCCTTCGTCGTGCGCCGGGGGGGCGGGCTGCTCGTGCTCGGCGCGCGCTCGTTCCTGCCGCGCGGACTGGCGGACACCCCCGTCGAAGACGTCCTGCCGCTCGGCCTGAGCGATCGGGCGAGCGATGCGGTGCCCGCCACCGATGCCCGCGGACTCCACCGCGTCGCCCTCACCGCGGACGGCGCGGGGCATCCCATCATGCAGCTGGATGCGGATCCCGAGAAGACGCGGCAGCGCTGGGAGGCGTTCCCGTCGCTCGCGGCGATCGCCACGGTCGGCACTGCGAAGCCGGGTGCCAGCGTCCTGGCCGCCAGCAGCGGACCCGGCGGGAGCCGGCGCGCACTGATCGCCGTGCAGCGCTTTGGAGAGGGGCGCGCGATGGTGTTCACGGGCGAGGCCGCCTGGCGGTGGCGCATGCTGATGCCATCCGCGGATCGCTCGTACGAGACGTTCTGGCGCCAGGCCGTGAGATGGCTGGCGCTGCCGGCGACGGATCCGGTCGCGGTGGTGGCCCCGGCCGGGAGCTCGCCGGGCGAGAACCTGCCCCTCCGCGTGGTCGTCAGGAACGCGGCCTTCGAGCCGATCCGGGACGCCACGGTGGACGTTCGCGTCACGGCGCCGGATGGCCGGCTGATCAGTCTCGCCGCCTCGGTCGACCCCGATGCGCCCGACGGCGGACGCTACGTGGCGCACTTCCGTCCCGCCGAGCCTGGCGTCTATCGCGTCACGGCGGAAGCACGGGGCGCGTCCGGGCCGCTCGGAACGGCGGCCACGTCGATGCTGGCCGGTGGCTCGGACCGGGAGATGGCGGATCCGCGGCTGAACCTGCACGTCCTGCGTCGCGTGGCGGCGGCGACCCGGGGCCGCGTCATCGGCGCGGACGATATCCCGTCGCTCGTCGACGCGCTGCAGTCAGCGGCTCCCGCCGCGCGGCTCTCGGTCCGGCGTGACGTGTGGCACAACGCGTGGTCGCTGTCTCTCCTGATTGGCCTCCTCAGTGGCGAGTGGGTGCTGCGCCGACGGTGGGGGCTGCGATGAACGCCGCGGACAAACACGGACCGCCGGGCGAGCACGCCGCCACAGACAAACACGGAAGAACACCGATGCTCAGGGCTGAACAGCTCGGGGCTGGGCAGCACAAGGCCGGACAGCTCAGGCCCGGGCAGCGGGCTCTGGCGCTCGCCCTGGCCGCGCTGATGTGGGCGGCGCCGGTGCTGGCCGAGGAGCGGTTTGCGCTGATCATCAGCGGGGCATCCGGGGGGGCGGAGTACGCGGCGCAATACGCGGCGTGGACCGATTCGCTGACGTCGGTCCTCACCGAGCACCTGAAGCTGGATGCCGACAATGTCCGGCTCCTGCGTGAGGGCGCGGACCCGGGGCAGACCGCCACCGCCGGGAACGTCCGCCGGTCGCTGGCGGCGATCCGGCAGCGCATGGGCGCGGACGAT
Source organism: Vicinamibacterales bacterium (assembly GCA_035620975.1). Taxonomy (GTDB): domain Bacteria; phylum Acidobacteriota; class Vicinamibacteria; order Vicinamibacterales; family 2-12-FULL-66-21; genus DASPFV01. The sequence goes on along the minus strand of DASPFV010000138.1, from coordinate 24,611 downwards.
CTGCTCCTGCTGGTTCTCATCGGCCACGGCACGTTCGACGGTGTCGACGCGAAGTTCAATCTCGTTGGCCCGGACCTCGAGGCGACGCAGTGGGCCGAGCTGCTCGACGGGTTGCCGGGTCGCGTCGTGGTCGTGAACACGTCCGCCGCGAGCTTCCCGTTCCTCGAGCGGATGAAAGCGGATCGGCGAATCGTCATCACGGCGACCGATTCGGCGGCGCAGCGCTTCGACACCGTGTTCCCGGAGTATTTCATCAGCGCCTTCCGCGACGAAGCGGCTGACATCGACAAGAACTCGCGCGTGTCGATCTGGGAAGCATTCGCGTTCGCAACGGCTGGCGTGCGGCGCCACTACCAGCAGCGGGGCCAGCTGGCCACCGAGCGGGCGCTCCTCGACGACAACGGCGACGGGGTCGGGCGGGAGGCGTCGGCCCAGGGCGAGGACGGATCGAGTGCCAGCCGCACGTATCTCGACCGGCCGATGCCCGGCGCGGCTCCGACCGACGAGGTGCTGCTGGGACTGCTTCAGCGGCGCGCCGCGCTCGAAGCGGAGGCCGAGGAGCTCAAGATCCGCCGGAGCTTTCTTCCGCCCGACGAATACCGCCGGGAGTTCGAGCGGATCATGATCGAGCTGGCGCGCGTCTCCCGTGACGTGCGGGCGCGCGTGAAGTCGTAGGCAGTCCGGATGTTTCCAATCAGCGACGTGATCCCGTCGCGCACGGTTCCCGTCGCGACGATCGCCCTGATTGCCTGCAACGCGGTGGCGTTCGTGTTCGAGTTCACCCGAAGCGAGGCCGCGCTTCAGGAGCTGGTGCGGAGCTGGGGGGTCGTTCCGTCAGCGCTCTCCTGGCCCTCTATCCTCACGAGTCAGTTCCTTCACGCGGGGTGGCTGCACGTCGCCGGCAACATGCTCTATCTCTGGATCTTCGGCGACAACGTCGAGGATCGGCTCGGCCATGTCCGGTACGTCCTGTTCTACCTGTCGTGCGGTACCGTGTCCGCGCTCGCGCAGGTGGCGATGAACCCGCACTCGGCGGTGCCGATGGTCGGCGCGAGCGGCGCGATCGCGGGTGTCATGGGGGCATACTTCGTGCTCTTCCCGCTATCGCGGGTGCTGACGGCGGTCTTCGTCGTGCTGTATCTCGACATCATCGAGGTTCCGGCGATCTTCTTCCTGGGGATCTGGTTCCTGCTGCAGCTCTTCAGCGGTGTGGGATCGCTGGGCGCCGAGGTTGCCGACGGCGGAGTGGCCTTCTGGGCACACATCGGCGGGTTCGGAGCCGGGGTGGCCGTGGGCCTGCTGCAACGGGCGGCCGATGTCACGCGCCCGCGAAGCCGGGAGTACAGGTACTGAATGCAATTGTCGAACATCCGGCACTCGCGTCGCGGAGTGCCCACCCGTTTCCCTGAGGCGGAGGTGGCGTGTGATCTCCTGTGTCCGTCGGAGTCGAAGCTTCCCGGTGCTGCTGATGGCAGGACCGCTGCTGGCGCTCGTACCGGCGCCGGTCCAGGCCCAGGCCCAGGCCGTAGCGGGCTCGCAGCCTGCGCAGGAGCTGCGCGACGAGCTGGATCGCCTGCGACGGGAATTCGAGGCCGTGCGGGATGCCTATGGCGCGCGGCTCGCCGCGCTCGAGGCGAAGCTCGCGTCGTTGCCGGGCGCCCCCGGCGCCGCTGCTGCGCCAGCTCCCCCCGCGGCGGAGGCCACCGTCCCGCCCGGGGCCGCCGGCGCGGGCGGCCCGGCGGGCACGCTGCCGGTCTACGGCGGCGGCGCCGGCACGCTCTCGAAGATCTTCAATCCGGATATCGCGGTCATCGGCAACTTCCTGGGCGCCGTCGGCGAGAATGACGTGAGCCCGGCACCCGCCTTCGAGATGAACGAAGCGGAGGCCACCTTCCAGGCCGTGGTCGATCCCTATGCGCGAGCGGACTTCTTCCTCGCTTTCTCGCCCGAAGGAGTGGAAATCGAGGAGGGCTACCTCACGTTCCCCACGCTGCCTGGAGGGCTGCTGGCCAAGGTCGGCAAGTTCAAGCAGCAGTTCGGCAAGGTGAACACGTTCCACCCGCACCAGCTGCCCTGGGTAGACTCGCCGGTCGTGCTGGAGAACCTGCTGGGGGGCGAAGAGGGCCTGAACGATTCCGGCGTCTCTGTGTCGAAGCTGATTCTCAACCCGTGGATCTTCCTGGAGGCCACCGGCGAGCTGTATCAGGGCAGCTCAGGGGTGTTCCAGTCCTTCGAGCGCAGCGACGTCAGCTGGCTCGGACGGCTTCGCGGCTATCGCGATCTCAGCGAATCGACGAACCTCGACCTCGGCACGTCGATCGCCTACGGCACCAACGACGCCGGGCCGGCCCTGACGACGCGGCTCGTGGGGCTGGATGCGACGTTCCGCTACCGCCCGCTGCGCCGCGCCATCTACCGGCGCCTGCTGGCGCGCACCGAGCTCGTGTGGAGCCGGCGCGCCGAGGAGCTTGCCGCCGTCTCGTCGTTCGGACTGTATGCCAGCGGGGACTTCCAGTTCGCCCGGCGCTGGTTCGCCGGCGCCCGGTACGACTGGTCGGAGCGGGCCGTCGACGCCTCGCTGGTGGACAAGGGGCCGTCGATCGTGCTGACCTACTGGCCCAGCGAGTTCAGCCAGATTCGCGGTCAGTACCGGCGGCTCCGGTACGGCGAGGGGGACACGGCGAACGAGCTGCTGTTCCAGTTCCTGTTCTCCATCGGTGCGCACGGCGCGCATGTCTTCTGAGGGCCTGTCATGATCAAGCTGATTCGGCGGGGGCTGTGGACGGCGGGGCTCGTGCTCTCGATCGCCGTCGAGAGCCAGGCGGCCGTCCGGGTGGTCGCCACCACCGAGGACCTGGCGTCCATCGCCGGCGCGATTGGCGGCGATCGCATCTCGGTGCAGGCGATCGCGCGGGGCTACCAGGATCCGCACTTCGTCGAAGCCAAGCCGAGCTTCATCCTGCTGCTGCACAACGCCGATCTGCTCGTGGTCGTCGGGCGGGAGCTGGAGGCGGCCTGGCTGCCGCCGCTCATCACGCAGAGCCGGAACGCCAGGATCCAGCCGGGAAGCCGCGGGTATCTGGACGCGTCGCTGACGGCGAACATCCTCGACCTGCCCACGGGCCCCATCACGCGCGCCATGGGCGACGTGCACCCGCAGGGCAACCCCCATTACTGGCTCGATCCCGCCAACGGCCGGCACATCGCCAGGGCGGTCCAGCAGAAGCTCGCAGAGCTGAGCCCGGACGACGCGTCGTACTTCGCGCAGCGCTACCAGGAATTCGACCGCCGGCTCACGGACGGAGAGACACGATGGCTCGCGGCGATGGCGCCGCACAAGGGGACCCGCATCGTGACGTATCACCGATCGTGGACGAATTTCGCCGAGCGGTTCGGGCTGCAGGTCGTCGGCTACGTGGAGCCGAAACCGGGGATTCCGCCGTCGCCGGCGCACCAGTTCACGCTCGTGCAGGAGATGAAGCGCGACGGCATCCGCATTATCCTCGTGGAGCCCTACTTCGATCTGAAGACACCGAATGCGGTCGCGCGCGAGACCGGCGCCACGGTCCTCGTGATGCCCCCCTCGGTCGGGGGCGTAAAGGAGGCGTCGGACTACATCGCGCTGTTCGACTACAACATCAGCCTGCTCGCGTCGACGATCGCGAAGACGGGCGCGAAGTAGCATGGGCGAGATTGCCCACTGGCAGGTCCTTCAGTTCCTGGCGGCGCCTTTCGTCGCGAGCCTCATCCTGACCGGCATTCACGCCTATCTCGGCATCCACGTCGTCGAGCGCGGCGTGATCTTCGTCGACCTCTCGCTCGCCCAGATTGCGGCGCTCGGTGCGGTCATCGCGCTGCTGCTGCCGGTCTCGCACGGGGACCCGCACGCCCCCGCCGTGTACTGGGTGAGCCTCGGGTTCACGTTCATCGGCGCGGGCCTCTTCGCGATGATCCGCGCGCATCGCGCGCGCATTCCGCAGGAGGCGATCATCGGCATCACCTACGCGGTGGCCTCGGCGGCCGCCATCCTGGCGATGAGCAAATCGACCTCGCAGGCCGAGCACCTCAAGGACATGCTGGTGGGCAACATCATCTCGGTTTCGTGGCCCGAGGTCACGGAGACGGCGCTGCTCTACGGGGGGATCGGGGTGTTCCATTACGTCTTCCGCAAGCCCTTCCTCGCCATCTCGATGCACCACGAGAACCCGGAGGCAACCGGCCTGAACGTCCGCCTCTGGGATTTCCTGTTCTACGCGTCGTTCGGGTTCGTCGTGACGTCCTCCGTGGCGATCGCCGGCGTGCTGCTCGTGTTCTGCTATCTGATCGTGCCGTCGGTGGCCGGGATGCTGTACGCCGATACCCTGAGCCGGCGCCTGGCCATCGGCTGGACGATGGGCACCATCGTGTCGGCGCTCGGCGTTTATCTGTCGCTCGTGCTCGACCTGCCGACCGGCGCCACGATCGTCTGCACGTTCGGCGCAGCGCTCATCGTCATGGCGCTGGCCAGGCGCTTCGTGACGGGCACGTGGAAAGAGGAAAGCGGCAAGGGCCGGCGTTCCCGTTTGCCGTAGCGAAGTGGCATAATCGCCGGATGAGGTGCCGGAGCTGCGGGACCGAGATCGCCGACAGGGCGATTGTCTGCTTCCGGTGCGGGGCGGCCACGGTCGACCCGGTGCGCCGCGCAGTTCCGGTGAAGTCCAGGCGGCCGATACTGTCGCTCGGCGTAATGATCGTGCTCGTGCTGCTGGCGCTCTATCTCGGGCAGGCGTCGACCAGGGCTGGCGACCCGGAGGGGCTGCAGGTCGTGGCGGGGTTGTGCGCCGGCGGGGCGCTGGCGGTTCTGCTGCTGCGCGTGATGCGGCGCCGTTCCCGGTGAGACGGACGCCGGCATTGCCAGCGGCGCCGGAGTTGCCGTAAGTTTCTGAGAGGCCACGTTCTCGATGTGACACCTATGGCGGATGCCCGGCTCGAAGTCACGGATGCGCTCGGTCGGCGCATCGTTCCCATCTCCAAGGCCCAGTTCGAGATCGGCCGTCGCGAGACCAACGACCTGCGCCTCGCCGGCAGCGAGGTCTCCCGGGATCACGCCGAGATCGCCGTCCAGGAGAACCGCTTCATCCTCCGCGATCGCAACTCCCGCTACGGCACGTACGTCAACGGGGAACAGGTCACCGAGCGTCAGCTCGTGCACGGCGATCGCGTCCGACTCGGGCGCACGGGGGGCGCGGAGATGGTCTTCCTGCTCGCCGACACGGCGCCGCCGCTCGAGCGCGCGACGACGACCGCCATCGGCGACCTGCGGCAGATCGCCGCCCTTCTCGACGGCCTCCGTGCCCTGGGATCCGGCCGGGTTCTCGACGACGTGCTGGCGCTGGTGCTCGATTCGGCGATCGAGGTGAGCAGCGCCGAGCGCGGATTCATCATGCTCGCAGCGACGACCGGCGAGCTCGAGTTCAAGATGGCGCGCGGGCGCGGGCACTCCACGCTGCCCGGCGGCAGCTTCGCGACGAGCCGGAAAATTCCCGAAGAGGTGTTCCGGACCGGCGAGCCCCGCATCGTGGCGGACCTCCTCGACGGCGACCTCGCGAACGTCCACATGGGAACCGTCGCGCTGGGCATCCGGAACGTCCTGTGCGTCCCCCTGCGCCTCGTCCGGTATCTCGACCGCGCCGAGGCCGTCGGCGAGGAGCGTCGGATCGGCGTGCTCTATCTCGACAGCCGCGAGAAGGGGTCGCTGCTCTCCAGCTCGACCCGTACAGCGCTCGAGACGCTGGCGACCGAGGCAGCCGTCGCCATCGAGAACGCGCGCCTCTATCGCGAGACGATGGAGAAGGCGCGGATGGAGCAGGAGATGCGGATCGCGGCCGAGATCCAGCAGGCCCTGCTCCCGAAAGCGGGGCGGGTGGGCGCCTACTTCCGGGCCGCTGCCTCTTCGCTCCCGTGCCGCTCCATCGGGGGGGACTTCTACGACTACGTGGACCTGTCGGACGGCTCGTTCGGCTTCGCCCTCGGCGACGTCGCCGGGAAGGGGCCGCCGGCCGCGCTGCTGAGCGCGATGATGCAGGGCATCTTCGCAGCGCAGGCCGCCGGCAGCGATCCCATGCCCTCGCAGACGATCAGCCGGGTGAACCTGGCGCTCTACCGGCGCGGGATCGAGTCGCGGTTCGTGACGCTGATGTACGGCGCACTCTACCCCGACGGCCGGCTGCGCTACTGCAACGCGGGCCACAACCCGCCGCTGATCGTCGGGAAGAGCGGATTCCGCCGCCTCGAATGCGGCGGCCCCATCGTCGGGCTCTTCGAAGGGGCCTCCTACGAGGAGGAGACGGTCACGCTCGAGCGCGGCGACTGGCTGATCGTGTTCAGCGACGGCGTTTCCGAGGCGCTGTCGGCGAGCGGGGAGGAGTACGGCGAGAGCCGGATTCTCGCGGTCGTGCAGGAGAACACCGGGGCAGACCCGCAGCGGCTGCTCGAGTCGCTGTTCGCGGACGTGCGCGACTTCGCCCGCGGCGCCGCGCAGAGCGACGACATCACCGCCATGGTGCTCAGGTACAACGTATGAGGCGTCTGTCGCGCGGGCAGCGGATTGCCGTCGCGCTCTGGGTGCTGGTTGCGGCCGTCTTCTGGAACGGGGTGTACGACCTGCGGCTCCTCTCGAGCACGCGCGAGTACCTGTTCCGCCACGCCCTCCACGAAGCCGGCCGCGGGCCGGCGGTCGACCTGTCGCAGGCGATGGCCGCCGGCGTGCGCGACGCCGCCTGGCTGGCCACCCTGGCCGCGTGCACGATCCTCCTCGCCGCGATGCTCACGGTGAGAATGAAGCGATAAAATCGCCGGCTCGCAGCTCACAACTCGCGGACCCGGAACCAGGAACTCGAAGATGCACCCCCTGATTCACGATTGGAACCAGGCCTCCGCCCCGCGGCCGCCGGTCGTGCTGCTGAACGACGAGACGCTGCGAGACGGACTGCAGTCGCCGTCCGTCAGGTGTCCGGACATCGAGGAGAAGCTCCGGATCCTGCACCTCATCGATCGGCTGGGGATCGACACGGCCGACATCGGCCTGCCGGGCGCCGGGCCCCAGGTCGTGCGCGACGTCGAACGGCTGGCGCGCGAGATTGCCGACTGCCGCCTGCGCGTGCAGGCCAACTGCGCCGCCCGCACGGTCATCGCCGACATCCGTCCGATCGTGGAGATCTCCCAGCGGGTTGGCATTCCGATCGAATGCTGCGCGTTCATCGGGTCGAGCCCGCTCCGCCAGTACGCCGAAGGCTGGGCGATCGACCAGCTGCTCAGGCTGACGGAGGAGGCCATCACCTTCGCCGCGCGGGCGGGGCTGCCGGTGATGTACGTGACCGAGGACACCACCCGGGCGGACCCCGAGACGCTGCGGCGTCTCTACTCGACGGCCATCCGGGCCGGTGCGTCGCGGGTCTGCGTCGCCGACACGGTCGGGCACGCGACGCCGGCGGGTGCGGCGGCCGTGGTGCGGTTCGTCGCGGGCGTGGTCGAGGCATGCGGCGGCGGCATCGGCATCGACTGGCACGGCCACCGCGATCGCGACTTTGCGGTGGTGAACTCGCTGGCCGCGCTGGAGGCGGGAGCCACCCGGCTCCACGGCACCGCGATGGGCATCGGCGAGCGCGTCGGGAACACGCCGATGGACATGCTGCTCGTCAACCTGGTGCTGATGGGTTGGATCGAGCGCGACCTTTCGGCGCTCGTCGAGTACTGCGAGTACGTCTCCGAGGTCACCGGCGTGCCGCTGCCGCCCAACTATCCGGTCGTCGGCCGCGACGCGTTCCGGACGGCCACCGGCGTGCACGCCGCTGCCGTCATCAAGGCGTTCCGGAAGAACGACACCGCGCTCGTCGACGCCGTCTATTCGGGCGTGCCGGCCAGCCTCGTCGGCCGCGAACAGGAAGTGGACATCGGACCCATGTCGGGCCGGTCCAACGTCCTCTTCTGGCTCGAGAAGCGGGGCATTCCCGCCAGCGATGCTGCCGTCGACCGGATCTTCGCCAGGGCCAAGGCGTCGGCCTCGGTGCTCACCGAGGAGGAGATCCGCAGCGAGCTGACGGAGGGCTGAACCTGGAACCTATCTCCGCGCCCGCTGCACGATTTCCGGCAGCGCCTCGAGGACGACGTCGCCGACGGTCTGCAGCGAACGGGCCGATATCTGGTCGAGGGTATCGGCCGCCGTGTGCCAGGCGGGGTACTCGAAATCGATGACGTCGACGGCGGGGACGCCGGCCTCCAGGAACGGGACGTGGTCGTCCTCGACTGCGATCAGCTCATCCACGAATTCCGGGCGCTGCAGGCGCTTCGCTGCGCTCCAGATGCTGTCGGTGAGCCAGGGCGTGGAGTGCGATTCGCGCATGATCCGCAGGTTCCGGTCGGCGATCATGTCGACCAGGACCAGCGCGCGGATCCCGGCAAGGCTGCCGTCCCGGCGCGCCGCCTGGACGTAGTGCCGGCTGCCGTAGGTGTGATCGGTGCCCCGCCACTCGACCACGGCCTCTTCGCCGTCCAGGAAGAGCAGCTCGATCGGCATCGCGGGCGGGCGGCGGCTCAGCACGCGCGCCAGCTCGAGCAGGAAGCCGGCGCTCGACCCGCCGTCGTTCGCCCCGACGAACGCAAACTCGCGGAAGCGCTTCGTATCGTAGTGCCCGGCCACGACGAGGCGGCGGCCCTGGAGATCGGACGAGGCGGGAACGGCCACGCGCAGGTTGACCATGGCGATCCGGCCCAGGGGCGTCCCGGCCTCGAATAGCTGCGGCTCGGCTCGCAGGCCGAGGGCCGCGATTTCCCGCGCGATGTAGGCGCGGGCGCGCTCCGCCCCCGCCGACCCGGCCTCGCGCGGTCCGATCGCGACCAGCTGCCGGACGTGCTCGAGCGCGCGGGTTCCGTCGAACGCTGGCGGCCCCAGGCCGCCCAGGAGCCAGGCCGTCAGAACGACAAAGGGCATGTTCCGCGTCAGCGGCGAGCCCGTGGCACGTAGTCGCGCGTGGGAGGGCCGACGTAGACCTGGCGCGGGCGGGCGATCTTCTGGTCCGGATCCGTCAGCATCTCCTCCCACTGGGCGATCCAGCCCGCCGTGCGGGGGATGGCGAAGAGGACCGGGAACATGTCGACGGGGAAGCCCATGGCCTGGTAGATCAGCCCCGAGTAGAAGTCGACGTTGGGGTAGAGCTTCCGCTTGATGAAGTAGTCGTCCTCGAGCGCGATGCGCTCCAGCTCCAGCGCGATCTCGAGCAGCGGGTTCTTGCCCGTCACCTCGAAGACCTGGTCGGCCACCTGCTTGATGATCTTCGCGCGCGGATCGTAGGACTTGTAAACCCGGTGGCCGAACCCCATCAGCCGCCCCTCGCCTCCCTTGACCCGCTTGATGAACTCCGGGACGTGGCTGATCGACCCGACCTCGGTCAGCATCCGGAGCACGGCCTCGTTGGCGCCCCCGTGGAGTGGCCCGTAGAGCGCTGCGGCGGCGCCGGCGAGGGCGGAGTAGGGGTCGGCGTGCGAGCTGCCGATGGCGCGCATCGCGCTCGTGCTGCAGTTCTGCTCGTGATCGGCGTGCAGGATGTAGAGCACGTCGAGGGCCTGCTCGAGAACCGGATGCGGCGTGTAGCGCGGCTCGGTCATCCGGAAGAGCATGCTGAGGAAGTTGCCCGCATAGCTCAGCTCGTTGTCGGGCTGGTTGAATGGCCGGCCGATGGAGTGCCGGAACGCATACGCCGCGATGCTCGGCACCTTTGCGATGAGCCGGATGGTCTGGAGCCGCCTCGAGTCGGGCGAGAAGATCTGCTTGGCGTCGGGGTAGAACGTCGAGAGCGCCCCGACCGTGCTGATGAACATGCCCATCGGATGCGCGTCGTGCCGGAACCCCTCCATCAGCTTGGCGAGGTTCGTGTGCAGCATCGTGTGCAGCATGACGTCGCGGTTCCACTGCTGCAGCTGCGTCTCGCTGGGGAGCTCGCCGAAGAGGATCAGGTAGGCCGTCTCGAGAAAGGTGCTGTGCTCGGCGAGCTGCTCGATGGGATAGCCGCGGTACTCCAGGACCCCCTTGTCGCCGTCGATGAAGGTGATCCGGCTGCGGCACGCCGCCGTGTTCATGAAGGCAGGATCGTACGTCATCATCCCGAACTCGTCCGGCGTGACGCGGATCTGGCGCAGATCCATGGCCCGGATGGTGCCGTCCTGGACGGGGACCTCGTACTGCCGGCCGGTGCGGTTGTCGGTGATGGTGAGCGTGTCGGCCATGCGGGCGTCTGCGCGAAAACGTTCTATTCGTCTCCCGGCTCGTCCCGGCCGGAGCGGGGGCCCTCCTCGGGGACCCGGTAGTCCTCCGAGAGCCAGCGGCCGAGATCCGCGAGCTTGCATCGCTCGCTGCAGAACGGCCGCCATACCGGATCCACCGGGCGTCGGCGGCAGTACACACAGAGGACATCGGGCCGCGCCAAACCCGCCTATTGTATCGGACGTTGCAGGTTCAGGGTTCCAGGTTCAGGGTTCCAGGTTCCGGTTCCGGGTTCAAGGTTCCGGGTGTCCCGCGCAGGCGGGCCATTCCGAGGTTTCGTGCGCATTCCCCGGTTTACCGCTGTGTTTCGCCCCGCGGGCCGGCAGTCTCAGTGCGTGCTCAGGCCTCGACCTCGCCGGCGTGGTGGCGGACGTCGCGGGCCGAGACCATGAAGATGACGTCCTCGGCCACGTTGGTGGCGTGATCCCCGATGCGCTCGAGGTGCCGCGAGATGAGGATGAGGTCCAGCGCCGGCTCGATGGTCGAGGGATCCTGCAGCATATAAGTGAGGAGCTCGCGGAAGACCTGGGTCTTGAGGCCGTCGAGCGTGTCGTCCTCGTTGAGCACCCCCTGGGCGAGGGGAACGTCCCGCCGCACGTAGGCGTCGAGGGCGTTGCGGAGCATCCGCTGGGCGATGTCCGCCATGCGCGGAATGTCGATGAGCTCCTTGACCGGCGCGTGCCGCAGGTAGCGGCGCACAGCCTCAGCGATGTTGATCGCCAGATCGCCCACGCGCTCGAGGTCGGTGTTGATCTTCACGGCCGACACGATGGCCCGCAGGTCGACCGCCATCGGCTGGTACAGGGCCAGCAGCTTGAAGCACCGGCTGTCGATCTCGATGTGGAGCTGGTTGATTGGACCGTCGCCGCCGAGCACCCGCTCCACGAGCGGGGCGTCGCGCTCGACGAGCGCCTCGACCGCCGAGCGGACCCGGTCTTCGGCCAGCCCGCCCATTTCGAGCAGGCGCGTCTTGAGCTGTTCGAGCTCCTCCTGGAAGTGCGGCACGAGCCGTTCGGGCATGGGCCTCTACTCGTCTGCGGCGGTTAACCGAACCGGCCGGTGACGTAGTCCTCGGTCAGCTTCTCGGCCGGGTTCGTGAAGATCTTGTCGGTAGGGCCGAATTCGACCAGACGGCCGAGCCAGAAGAAGGCTGTCTGGTCCGACACCCGCGCCGCCTGCTGCATGTTATGCGTCACGATGACGATCGTATACGTGGCCTTCAGGTGGTAGATCAGCTCTTCGATGCGCTGCGTCGCAATGGGATCCAGCGCCGAGGCCGGCTCGTCCATGAGGAGGATCTCGGGCTCGATCGCCAGCGCCCTGGCAATGCACAGCCGCTGCTGCTGGCCGCCTGACAGGGCCAGCGCGGATTCGTGCAGCCGGTCCTTCACCTCGTCCCAGATGGCCGCGGCTTTCAGGCTCTCCTCGACGCGCGCCTGGAGGTGGGCGCGGTTCCGCGCCAGCCCGTTCACCCGCAATCCATAGGCCACGTTCTCGAAGATCGACTTCGGGAAGGGATTCGACTTCTGGAACACCATCCCCACGCGCCGCCGGAGCGCGACGACGTCGGTGCCCGGACGATAGATGTCGTGGCCGTCGATGAGCACCTGTCCTTTGACCCTGGTCCCCGGGATGATGTCGTTCATCCGGTTCAAGGTCCGGAGGAAGGTGCTCTTTCCGCACCCCGACGGCCCGATGAAGGCGGTCACGAGATTGGCCGGGATGTCGACGGAGATGTTCTCGAGCGCGCGCTTCGACCCGTAGTGGAAGTCGAGGCCCTTCACCGCGATCTTGGTCGGCGCCGGCCCGCTTCCCCGGTCGCTGGGTCGGACGATGTCCGAGAGCGGCGCCATTCGGATGTCGGTGCTCATGCCGCTCTTTTCTGATACCGGTCGCGCAGGAAGACGGCCAGCGCGTTCATGGCCAGCAGCAGTAACAGCAGCACGATGATCCCTGCCGCGGCATTGCGCGCGAACGCCGCCTGCGGCCGGGACACCCAGTTGAAGATCTGAATCGGGAGGACGGTGAACGGCGACCAGACGCCGTCGGGCACGAACGGCACGTAGGTCAGTGCGCCGATCGTGATGAGCGGCGCAGTCTCGCCGATGGCGCGCGACAGCGCGAGGATGAGCCCCGTCAGGATGCCGGGGAACGCGGACGGCAGCACCTGGTGCCAGGTCGTCTGCCATTTCGTGGCGCCCAGCGCGTACGAGCCCTCACGCAGCGATTTCGGGACGGCCCGGAGCGCTTCCCTGGTGGAGAGGATGACGACCGGAAGCACCAGCAGGCCCAGGGTGGCCGCGCCGGCCAGCACGCTGCGTCCCATGCCCATCGTCCGGACGAACAATCCGAGCCCCAGCAGCCCGTAGATGATGGAGGGCACGCCCGCCAGGTTCGCGATGTTGATTTCGATGATCCGCGATACTCTCGATTCGCGGGCGTACTCCTCCAGGTGCACCGCCGCCGCAATCCCGAGCGGGACGGCAATCAGCGCGGTGAGGCCGATGACGTACACGCTGCCGACGAGGGCCGGAAGGATCCCGGCGTTCTCCGCGCGGCGGGAGGGATAGCCGGTCAGAAACCCCCAGGACAGCCGGTCCCAGCCGTCGACGAAGACGTCCGCGAGCAGCGCGAACAGCGTGGCGAGCGCCAGCAGGAGAGCCAGCAAGCCGAGGGACTGCAGCGCGCGATCTCCGACCTGTCGCAACGGCTGGGTCGGAGCGGCTCGAGTGACCGTCACGAATACTCCTCGCGAAACCGCTCACGGAGCCAGTTGCTGAAGAGGTTCAGCACGAAAGTACTGAGGAAGAGCAGCATGCCCACGGCAAAAATGGTCTGGTATTCGATCGTGCCCGTCGGCGTATCGCCGAGACTGACCTGGACGATGTATGCCGTCATCGTCTCTACCGGCACGAGGGGGTTCAGGGTGAGCCGTGGCTGCTGGCCCGCCGCAATGGCCACGATCATCGTCTCGCCGATCGCGCGTGAGACAGCGAGGATGCAGGCGGCCGAGATGCCCGAGAACGCCGCCGGGACGACGACGCGGAGCGCTGCCTGCATCCGGGTGGCGCCGAGGGCGTACGCGCCTTCACGCAGGCCGTTGGGCACGGCGTGCAGCGCGTCTTCCGACAGCGACGACACAAGGGGCAGGATCATGATGCCCATGACCACCCCGGGGCTGAGCGCGTTGAAGCTGGCCAAGCCGGGGATGAACCGCTGGAGCAGCGGCGTCACGAAGAGCAGGGCGAAATAGCCGTACACCACCGTGGGAACGCCGGCCAGCACCTCCAGCACGGGTTTGAGCGAACGGCGGACGCCCGGCGCCGCGTACTCGCTGAGGTAAATCGCCGTCAGCAGTCCGCAGGGCAGCGCGACCGCCATCGCGATGCCCGAGACGAGCAGGGTTCCCGTCACCAGCGGCAGGACCCCGAAGCTCGGGTTGTAGAAGAGCGGCGTCCAGACCGTGCCGAACACGAAGTCCCAGATCGGCACGGCACGCAGGAACGCGATCGTCTCGAAGATCAGCACGCCGACGATTCCGACAGTGATCAGCACCGAGGCCGCTGCGCACAGGAACAACAGGCGCTCGATGAGGAACTCGATCCAGGCCCGGGTTCTGCGGGACATGGCGCGACCAGCGTAGCAGAACGTGGCCTACTGTCGCAGCCGCTGCTCCAGGGTCAGCTTGCTGTGGCTGTCGGTGCCGGCGAACATGGTGCCGGTCGCGCGCTGGTCGAACCGCTCCCGAACCAGCTTGCCTTCGGTGTCCTTCAGGGGGATGTAGCCGACTTCCCGAACGAGCTCGGCGGCGTTCTGAAGGTAGAACTCGACGAATCGCAGGACCTCGGGACGCTCGAGCGCGCCGACCTTCACGTAGATGAAAACCGGGCGGGAGAGCGGACGATACGTGCCGTTGGCCACGGTCTCGGGCGACGGCGCGATCGCTCCGCTGCCGTTCGTCTCGTCCTGATCGTCGATGGCGAGGAGCTTCAGCTTGTCCCTGTTCTCCTCGTAGTAGGCGTAGCCGAAATACCCCAGCGCGTTCAGGTCGCCTTCGATGCCCTGCACGAGCACGTTGTCGTCCTCGCTGGACGTGTAATCGCCACGGCTCGCCCGTTCCTTGCCGGTCACCGCCTCGGTGAAGTAGTCGAACGTGCCCGAGTCCGTGCCGGGACCGAACAGGCGAATCTCGCTGTCCGGCCACGACGGCCGGATCTGGTTCCAGCGCAGGACCTTGCCCTGGGCCTCTGGCTCCCAGAGCCGCTTCAGCTCGGCCACCGTCATCTCCGACACCCACGTGTTCTTCGGGTTCACCAGCACTGCGATGCCGTCGTAGGCAACGGGGATCTCGATGAACTCGATGCCGGCCTTGGCGCACGCGTCTACTTCCGTGCCGCGAATCGGACGCGAGGCGTCGCTGATGTCGGTCTCGTTGCGACAGAACTTCTGGAATCCGCCGCCCGTCCCCGACGAGCCGACCGTCACGCGAACCCCCGAATGGGCCTTCTGGAACTCCTCGGCGACCGCTTCGGTCACCGGAAAGACCGTGCTCGACCCGTCCACCGAAACGAGCCCCGACAGGGCGTCCCCTGTGCCTTCGGTCGTCCGGCTTCCGCCACCGCAGGCCGCGGCCGCAAGCAGCGCTGCACCCGCCAGGAGGCCCCGCATACGGAGAGTTCGGTAGGACATGATGCCACGCTACTCACTGGCGATTTCGTGCCAGTTTCACACGTGTAAATTCGGGGTTACGAACCCTCGTGGTTCCTGGTTCATGGTTCACTTCAAGTTCAAGGTTTCCGGTTCAAGGTTCCTGGTTCGGGTTCAGGGTCCGGAGGTCTTGGTTCGTGCGCCGGGGCGGGAGTCGACGCACCTCGGTGCCTCACCGTAGTTGCGAAACGCAGGACTACGCCATTTCGCCGGCAGCCGGGGCTGCGTCGTCCTTCCGGACGCGTCGATCCCTTCGAGGTCGACCAGCCTTCCGCGGTCCTCGTGCGCCGTGGTCGGATTCGACCGTCAGCGCGGACTGCGTCTTCTGGTCTCCGTCGAGGCCGGAGCGGGCGCGGTAGTCGCCGGCCACCTCGAATCGCACCGGCTTGCCGAGAATGGCCTCGAGCGGCGCTACGTGCCGATGCGCCGCCCACAGCTCGAGTTCCGCGTCGCCGCTCGTGCGCAGCCGCGCGAGGTAGTCGTCGCCCCGCGGGAACAGGTCGAGGCCGGCGAGCGCCTGGGCATGGCTGCGGTCGAGCCCCTCGGCCAGGCGCACCATCGCCGAGAGCACCTTGACCGTCTTCCTGAACGGACCTTTGAGGTCGCCGAAGCCCTCGTGGGACTTCTTGGGCGTGGCCTGCCGGTGATACCGGGCGATGAGGGCAATCACCTCGATCTCCTCGGGACCGAAGCCTCGGAGATCGCCGTTCTTGATGAGGTAATAGGAGTGCCGGTGGTGACGTTCGTAGCTGATGTGCACGCCGACGTCGTGCAGCAGGGCGCCGTACTCGAGCCACTCGCGTTCCTTGTCGGAGAGGCCGTGCACACTGCGCGTCTGGTCGAAGATGCTGAGCGCGAGCCGCGAGACCTGCTGCGCGTGCTCCGACCAGTAGCCGCAGCGTTCCCCGAGCTCGATGACGCTGCGGCGCCGGACGTCGGGATAGCGCTCGACTTTCCGGATCCGGGCGCTGTTCCGGTGGATGTAATCGAGGACGATGCCCTCGCGCAGCGCCAGGTCGCAGAGGGTGAACTCCTCCGCGCCGAGGCGGCGGAGGATGGTGTCGAACAGCACGGAACCGGCCACCGACAGGTCGGCGCGGCGGGGATCCATGCCCGGCAGGGCGAGCCGTTCCTGCAGGTCCGACTCCACGATCCGCTTGCGCAGCCGGTGGAGCGCGCGAGCCGACACCCGGCGATTCCGGAGATCCTCCGGTCTTCCGCCGTCCTCCGCGGAGGCCAGGGCCCCCAGGCTGAGGATCGTGCCCGAGGTGCCGATGACCCGGTCGAACCCCCTCGCCGCAATCTGATCCAGGTGGGTGCCCATCTCGCGGTTGACGTGTTTGACGAGCTTGCGCTCGTCGCCCCCCGACAGCGGATCGCTCTGCACGAACCGCTCGGTCAGCCGGATGACCCCGGTCTTGAAGCTCTTCCCGAGCGTCAGGTGCGTGGCCGTGCCGAGGGTGACCTCGACGCTGCCCCCGCCAATGTCCACCACGACGGCGGTCGTCCCGCCGATGTCGACGCCGTAGCCGGCAGCGAGGTGGATCAGCCGCGCCTCCTCGGTCCCCGAGATCACCCTGATGCGGATGCCGATCTGGCGGTCGACGTCGGCGATGAAGTCGCCGCCGTTCTCGGCCTCGCGGGTGGCGCTGGTCGCCGCCGCGACGATCTCGTCGACCTTGTTCGACTCGGCGAGCCGGCGGAACTTCGACAGCGTCTGCATGGCGGCTGCGATGGCCGTGGGTGTGAGGCTCCGCCCGTCGAGCCCGCCCGCGCCCAGGCGGACCATGTCCTTCTCTCGATCGATGACCTCGAAGGACAGGTCGGGCCTGACCTGAACCACGATCATGTGGATCGAGTTCGTGCCGATGTCGATTGCTGCGATGCGCATTCGGATGGGTACTGGGCAGCCCGGCCGCTGGTTGCGTTACATGTCCGTTATATACTGGCTGGGCCGGCTGCGAGCGGGTCGTAGCCCGTGGCTACGGTGAGCAGCATCCTACCATGAATCCCCGTAAACCCCATGTAACGACAGTGTTACTGGCGCGGCGCGCGCGGGCTTTGAAGCGGCACGTCGCGGGCGCCATCAAGGGGGATGGGGTGGGCGTGCACCAGGCGCGGGTGGCGTCCCGGCGGCTCCGGGAGGCAGTGCCGGTGCTGGCCACGGGTCTCAAGGGGAGCCGGACGGCGAACGCCCGGCGGAAGATCCGCCGGCTCACCCGTGCGCTGGGAAAGGTTCGCGAGCTGGACGTCACGCTGAGGCTGCTGGACGACATGGCGCAGCGCGAGACCTTCCCCCGGGTGGCCCTCGAAGAGGTCCGGGGGCGGGTCGTGGCCGGCCGCGAAGAAGGGCGCGAGCAGATGCTCAAGCGCCTGGCCAGGATCAGGCTGGACAAGCTCGATCGCCGGCTGGCGTCGGTCGCGCGAACGCTCGAAGCCGAGCGGAGCGACGGGTGGCGGCAGGAGCTGGCGCGGCGCCTGCTGAAGCGATCGAAGGCTCTCGGCGCCGCCGTCGAGGCGGCCGGGCACATGTATGCCCCGGAGCAGGTGCACGCCGTTCGAATCGCGCTCAAGAAGCTGCGTTACGCGATGGAGCTCGCGGCCGAAGGCGGGCAACGCGAGGCGGCGAAGCTCCTCCCGAAGTTGAAGCGGGGGCAGGAGACGCTCGGGCGGCTGCACGATCTGCAGGTACTGCAGACGCACGTCGCGGCCGTGCAGGCGCAGCCGGCGCGGACGACTTCACCGGACGCCGGGCTCGAGGTCATCGCGGGCGCGCTGGAGCGAGAGTGCCGGTACCTGCACGGCCGGTATGTCCGCCAGATTCCGACGCTGCAGTCGGTCGCATCCACGACGCGAACGGTCGTGGTGCCGCAAGTGAGCCGGGCTGCGCGCGGCCGCCGGCCTATCAAGATGGCGCTCGACGCGCGCGGTGGCGGGCGGTTTCGCTCGCGCCAGTTGACCGCGACGGCGGCGCGGTAGCCGGATGCCGACGCTCGAGCTGTACCTCATCCGCCACGGCGTCGCTGCCGAACGCGGCGAGGTGTACCCGGACGACTCCAGACGTCCACTCACGAGCCAGGGCATCAGTCGACTCAGGAAAGAAGCGAAAGCACTCGACCTGTTGGGGATCGCCTTTGACCAGATCCTCACGAGCCCGCTCGCGCGCACCCGGCAGACCGCCGACGTGCTGGCAGAGAGCATGAAGTCGAGACCGCCGATCGCCACGGCCGACTCGCTCGCGCCGGACGGCAGCGCTGCGGCGGTCGTGCAGGAGCTCTCCCGCCACGTGAAGAAGAGGCGCCTGGCGCTCGTCGGGCACGAGCCGAACCTCGGCCAGCTGGCGGGGCAGCTCATCGGCTCGCGCGTGCCGCTCGAGTTCAAGAAAGGCGCAATCTGTCGGATCGATCTCGAGGTGTTCCCTCCCAAGGGCCAAGGCCGGCTGCGCTGGTTCGTGACGCCGCGCATGCTGCGCGGCCTCGCCTGAGGGGGGTCAGCTCGCCAGCTCGGCCCGCACCTGCCGTCCCGCCGACTGCGCCTCGATCGTGTCGTACTGGTGGAGCCCGAGGCTGGGCTTCCCGATTCGGCGGTACAACTCGATCATGCCGCGCTGATCGCGCACGTGCGGCTCGGCGGCAATCTCCAGCGCGTGCCGCAGCTCGTGGCCGATGAGCGCGATGGCGTCACGCGAAACCGCCTCGGGCTGGATCTGAATCCGGAGGTACCGCTGTGCGTTGGCCAGCGGCACGAGCAGCAGGCGCCCGGCAATCGATCCCGGCAGGTCCGGGACGACCTCGATGTAGACGATGACGTCGGTGTGGTTGAGCGCGGCAACCAGCCCCGCGAACGTGCGCGAGCGCGTGACGCCGTCGGCGAGGAGCTGGTGGATGCGGCCATTCGTCGTGCGCACGCGCCGGTCGCTCCTGGTGAGCATCGACGCTTCGAACTGCGGGAGGCGCGACGGGACGTGAGGCACGGCCGGATGGGCGATTAGTGGGGAGAGGGACAGGATCGAGGCGAGCAGCAGCGACACGGAGCCTGGCATGGGGGCCTCCATCGTTGGAAGCGCCTCTCATCCAGCGACCGCTCCGCTCCAGGGCCGGGCGCGTGCGCGGCACCGACGGCCTCCACTCCGTCGATGTGCTGCGTTAGACGGCGGACAGGCGGGCGCGGTTTAGACGTGTGCGCGCGCGACACGCGCGGACACTTTCCGTGACGAACGGTGGGACGGTTCTGTGGTCGAGAGCGGCTCCGGGCTCCAGGCTCTCGCGGGCTCAGCGCCAGGCTCGACGTGCTGGCTGGCTCGAGGCTCGAGCCCAGAGCCGAGAGCCTCTAGAGCCTAGCTACTTTCTGGTGAAGAAATGACCGCGTAAGTCGCTGAATTGTACGAACGGCCGGCGGTCGAGCGTGACCACATGCAACGTTGTGGGCCTTCGTGTCGCGGGACGGTCTGCGTCTCGGTCCGGAGCCGCCGCTGCTGCGCCGCGCCGGCACTGGCCGTCCGAGGCCCGCTTCCGCGAGGCGGGAAAACGGGCCTCGCTCATACACTCGCTGGGCTCGCTGTCGCGGCGAGTACGGATGCGTGTGGACGACAGATGCCAGGCGCACCGATGCGCCGGTGGTCGCTCGGGATCTACGCGGATCACAGAGACCGAACTCGCCGCGCGGAATCGCTCGGCCCGTTTTCCGGCTGCGCGGTGCGGCGCCTCGCTCCAAGGGCCTCGGCCGTCCAGCACCGGCACGGCGCGCGCGGCGGCCGTCGCAGAGACATCGCGCTGCAGGCGGGCCTCTGCTTTCGATCGTTTGCCAGTACTGATCATGTTGTCTACACTGCACGCACTCAATGCCACCAAGGAGCGTGCATGGTCCGACGCCGTCAGCGCGAACGGAGCGTGTTCGAGGTGTTGCTGCCGGATGGTCACAAGCTGTGGCCGGACTGGTTGCGCAAGATCGACACGTTGCTCGAGGACGACGCCGTGATTGAGAGTGTGGCCCAGGCGATGGAAGCCCGCTGGCCTCAGAGTCGGCGTCGCGGTCGCCTCGGGACGCCCGCGGAGGTCGTCCTGCGGATGCTGATCCTCAAGCACCTCTTCGATTGGAGCTACGACGACCTCGAGCACGAGGTCCGCGCCAACCTGGTGTACCGCGCGTTCACGCGGATCGACGCGGGCGACGTGCCGGACGCGAAGACGATCCTGAAGATCGCGCGCGTGTTGGGCCCGGAGGCCATTGAGGAGTTGCATCGTCGCGTCCTGGACGTCGCCAAGCGTGCCGGGGTCACGCACGGTCGCCGCTTTCGCATCGACCCCACGGTCGTAGAAACCAATGTGCACGACCCGACTGACAGCTCGCTGTGGCAGGACGGGGTGCGCGTGCTGACGCGGTCGATGCAGCGAGCCAGTGCGGCGTTGGGCGATGCTCCCGGGCGCGTGCGCAATCGGCTGCGCAGCGTCGGTCGGCGCGTGCTGGTCATTGGTCGACAGGCGCGGTCGCCCGAGACGCGCGACGCCTTGGTCCGCAGTTATCGTCGCCTGATGGCCACCACGCGGGCGGTCATGCGGGACGCCCGGACGATGGTGCGCCGCATCAGCCAGCGACTGCGTACCGCCTCCACGGTGACGGCGTCGACGTGGACCCGCGCACGCCAGCAGCTGCAGCAGATGGAGCCGTTGGTGACGCGCATCCTTGATCAGACACGGGCGCGGTTGCTCGGTGGCGATATCCACGTGCCCGATAAAGTGCTCAGCGTCTTCGAGCCGCACACGGAAGCGATTCGGAAAGGCAAGATCGCGAAGCCGACGGAATTCGGCAAGCTCGTGACGATTCAAGAGTCGGAGCACCAGATCATTACCGCGTACCAGGTGCACGAGCGACGGCCGCCCGATGTGACCCTGTGGACCCCCGCACTCGATCGGCATATTGCGCTGTCTGACCGACCATCCGACATCGCCGCGGGTGATCGCGGATTCGCGTCGGCCGCGAATGAAGAGGCCGCGATCACCCGCGGCGTCCGACGCGTCATCCTGCCGCGGCCCGGGCGGAACACACCGGCGCGACGCGCATTTGAACGCCAGCGATGGTTTCGCCGCGGACAGCGGTGGCGCGTCGGCTGCGAAGGCCGCATCAGTGTGATCAAACGTCGGCATGGCCTGCGGCGCTGTCGCTATCACGGCGCTGCCGGCACGGCTCGCTGGGTCGGCCTCGGTGTCATCGGCAATCACTTGGTGAGCACGGCGACGTTCTTGAACGCGCGGGCCACCACATCGAGAACACGTTGAGTCGCCTCGAGAAAACGATGGAACTGAAATGACCGGACAGCAAGCCGGCCGCCAGATGGCGGAGAAGTAGGCTCCTGCGCGGTCATTTCTTCACCAGAAAGTAGCTAAGCTAGAGCCTAGAGCCTAGAGCCTAGAGCCTAGAGCCTATAGCCTAGAGCCTAGAGCCAACCAGATCACACCGTCGTGCCCGCCGGGATTTCCGCTCCCTTGCCTACGATGACGATCCCGCTGCGGATGAAGTAGCCGTCCCCGTCGAGATGGTCGACGCCCGCCGCGTTCACCAGCCGCACACCGTCGCCGATGCGGGCGTTCTTGTCGACGATCACGCGATCGAGCACCGCGTCCTTTCCGACGCCGAGCGGCAGGCGCCCGGGCGCGGACGGCTCCTCCTCGTAGAGATCAGCGCCGAGCAGCACGGATCGCGCAATGCGCGCGCCCGACCGCACGTGCGTGCGGATCCCGACGACCGAGCTCGCGATCTCGCACGAGTCGAGGAAGCAGCCCTCGGCGACGATCGTGGACCGGATCCGGCAGTCGGTGGCGCGCGTCGCGGGGAGGAACCGCGGGTGCGTGTAAATCGGCCGTTTCGGGTGGAAGAAGTTGAACGGCGCGTCCGGCCGCGTGAGCTGGATATTGGCGTCGTAGAACGCCTGGATGGTTCCCACGTCGGCCCAGTAGCCGCGGAAGATGTACGGGCTGACCCGGTGCGTGCCGAGCGCCTTCGGGATGATCTCTTTGCCGAAGTCGATGCCCGGCTGCTCCAGGATCTCGAGCAGCACGTCGCGCGAAAAGACGTAGATACCCATCGAGGCGACGAACGGCAGGTCAGAGGTCGTGGCGCCCGCCGTGGCTCCCCGGGGGACGCTGCTGCCGATCTCCCGCAGCCGCCCGGCATCCGGCTTCTCCTCGAATCCCGTGATGCGGCCGTCGAGATCGAACCGGAAGATTCCCATCTGCGTCGCATCTTCCGGGCTCACCGGCTGCGCGGCAATGGTGATGTCGGCGCCGTTCTCGACGTGCGAGTCGACCAGCTCGCAGTAGTCCATGCGGTAGAGATGATCGCCTGCCAGAATCAGGAAGTAGTCGGCGTCGTACCCCGTGAAGTGCCGCGCCGCCTGGCGCACCGCGTCCGCCGTGCCCTGGAACCACTCGGCGTTCTCCGGGGTCTGCTCGGCGGCCAGCACTTCGACGAAGCCGTCGGAGAAGACGTCGAGGCGGTAGGTCTGCGCGACGTGGCGGTTCAGCGAGGCGGAGTTGAACTGCGTCAGCACGAAGATGCGCGTCAGTCCGGCGTGCAGGCAGTTGCTGATCGGGATGTCGATGAGCCGATACTTGCCGCCGAGCGGTACGGCCGGCTTGGATCGCATGTGCGTCAGCGGGAACAGCCTCGCCCCGCGCCCGCCGCCCAGGATCAGCGTCAGCACGTCCTTCATGGCCTTCATCTTAGTGCTGTCTTCTGAGTGCTGTCTTCAAACCGGGACCATCTTGGGGGGCGGGGCGGCCCTGACGCGCGCGCCGAGTCATTCACCCTAACCGGTCATGTGCCCGTAAGTTACGGTGAGCCAGAAGGATGGAACGGCCCGGGCAGCGGGTGTTTACACAGTGTTTACACCCGCTGGGCCCTGGTTGGAGTACAAAGAGAGCAACCCACACCGCGGATTCCTTATGGCTATGTTTGCGAAGGAACTCAGACAGGCGGGGCACACTCGCCGGTTCGTCGTCACCGAGGCGGGGCCGTCGGGATGGGAGGTCCGCGTCGAGCAGGACAGTCATGTCGTGCGGCATACGCGCTACACCGACTGGCACCGCGTCGAACGGGCTCTCTCGGCGATATCCGAGCAGATAGGCGAACTGCAGCGCCAGGGATGGCAGGAGACGCAGCTGGTGTGACGCGCCGCGACGGTCGGCCTGGCGCGCGCCGCGCCGGTCGCCTGGTCGCCTACTCGACGAAGCGGTAGCCCAACCCTACGACGGTCTCGATCTGCTGCCCCGCAACTCCCAGCTTGGCCCGCAAACGGCCCACGTGCACATCCACCGATCGGGTTTCGATGTACCGATCGTAGCCCCACACCCGTTCGAGCAGCCGATCACGCGAGAGGACGCGGTTGCGATTCTCCACGAGGAAGCGCAGGAGCTCGAACTCCCGCCGGGTGAGCCGCACGGCTCGTCCGTCCACTGAGATGGCGACCGCGTCGAAGTCGGCCTCGAGGTGCGCCCCGCGATACTGGTGTGTGTCCGGAGCGGCCGGCCGCAGCTGCCGCCGGCGCAGCACGGCGCGGACGCGCGCCGCCAGCTCGCGGAGGCTGAAAGGCTTCGTCACGTAGTCGTCGGCCCCGAGATCGAGGCCCGCCACGCGGTCGGCTTCGCCCGTGCGCGCCGTGAGCATGATGATGGGCACGCTGGCGGTGGCCGGGCGGCCGCGCAGGATGCGGCACACCTCCGTCCCGCTGAGGACGGGCAGGTTCAAGTCCAGAATCACGAGATCGGGGAGCTGCTCGGTGACGGCGCGCAGGGCGGCATCCCCGCTCCCGACGATCAGGACCTGAGCGCCGCCGCTGCGCTCGAGCGCATGCTTGATCAGAAAGGCGATGTCCTGCTCGTCCTCGACGACCAGGACGCGCGGCGCGCCGTCTACCGGCGAGACCGCGGGCGCACCAGCCTGGCGTCTATCCCCTTTGTCGCTCGGTGTTTCCATGATGTCGACCGAGCGAGAGTACCGGGCTCCGGTTTCGGCCGGATGACACCGGCGTTAATTGTGGGTTACGGACGTGAGCGTCCCGTGCCCACGGGCCTCGCCGGCAGAGGGACTTCAACCACGTCATGACAGCCGTGTTACGCTCCCTGCGAACCGTGACAGGCTCAGCAGGCGTCCCTGCTTCATTTCCGTCCTGCGGCGATGGCTGCCACCCTGGCACGGCGGCCGCGTCCCGCCGACTTGCCTCCATGATTCCGGTGCCGGAGCGGTCGTCGTCTTCCCCGGCTGCACCTGCCGCCAGGACCCTCCCCGAGGAGAGACAATGCGTGAGACCAGACTGATGCGCGTGTGCACATGGCTGCTGCTCGTGCTGGTCGTCGGGGTGCGCCCCGGGGCGGCGCAGGGCTTCTACTACAAGGAGATTCGCCAGGACGGCCGGATTTATGTCTTCAACAACGCCGCGGAGGCGGCCCGGTTCGAGAAATCCGGCGAGATCGCGCGGGCCATCACCCGGACCGGCGCCGGCCCGAACGGGGAGACGATCGTTGCCGACAGCGAACGGGCGCTTCAGCTCTTCTTTTTCAAGCACGGGATCTCGGAGGCCGTCCCGGAGCCGCCGCAGCCGACGCAGCGGGTC
>DASPFV010000137.1:0-11985 GCA_035620975.1 Vicinamibacterales bacterium | reverse complement strand
GTCGCCTTCTCCACCGGTTCGGCCGCCGGCTGGGCGCCCACGGCAGCCCACCCCCGCTCGAGCGCAGTCGTCACGGCCGTGGCCGCGCCAGCCAGGCTCGCCGTGCCCTGTTCCGATCCAGCCGCCCAGATGGCCGCGACGATCGCGACGCCCGCCACCGGCGCAAGGGCCGCCAGCCGCGAGCGCCGTCGCGGCCCTGCCGGCCTTTCGTCCTCGCGCTCCGGTTCGGCTGCCACGGGGGGTTCTCCCCCTCGAACCGCGTCTCCGGCCCGCTGAGGCGCGCTCGCCGCGCGCTCGAACAGGTTCGCCAGGACCTGCGAGGCGTCGGGCCGCTCGAAATAGGCGATCGCCTCGGAGAAGTCGGCCAGCGTCGGATAGACCTCGCCCGGGCTGGTGGCCTGCGTGACGACCAGCCTGAGCCGCACCGGGACGTCGTCGCCGAGCATCGACGCCAGGATGTGCGCCGCTGCCTGCACCGGGTTGCCGGACGATCGGCCGCCGCCGACGCTCACGGTGCCGGCTGCCGTCAGGGCGATCTCGCGGGCCAAAGGGAATCCGGGCGCGCCGCCCGACACCACCTGCCGGCACACGGCCTGAACGAGGGCGACACCCTCGAACCAGCGGATGTCGAGAGCCCGGCCGGTCAGCTCGTCGAGGCGAATCTGATTCTGCGACATGAAGCTCACTCTCAGTTCGGGCGACCCTCAGAGCAGGCCGCCGAGGAAGTTGAGGACTGCCGTGGACAACTCGCGGATCGTGCGTTCGAGACCGACGAGCATCATCCCGAAGCCGTCGCCGCGCAGCGAGGCCGCCACGATCAGGGCCACTACCGGGAACGCCATGATCCACCCTTCAGCGCCGCGCCCGCCCGAAGTCCGCATCAGCCCCTCCTCACCGTCGTTCCGGCGCGTGATAGCCGCCCACGCTGCGTACCGTGACCTGCGGCGCCGACTTCACCTGGATGCTCACGGGGCGCCACCGGCCGTCGTGCTCGCTGTTGGTGGACGTGTACCCGATCACATAGCGCCGCCGGAGATCCTCCACCACGCGCGCGAACTCCTGGCCGAGCTGCGACACGTCCTGCGGGAGCAGCGCACGCCCGCCCGAGAGGTCCGCCATGCGCTGCAGCGTCTCCGCATCGACCTTCGTGCCGAGGCCGATGGTGAACACGGTTGCGCCGCTCTCTTTCAGCAGCTCCAGCACCTCGGGCAGCCGGCGCATGCTGCCCGGTCCCGTGCCCGGGTTGTCCTCGTCGCGGCCGTCGGTCATCACAACGACGACCCGCCGGCCTTCGGTCTGCTTCAGCCGCAGCAACGCCTCGGCCATCGCGTCGTAGAGGGCCGTGCCGCCGGCCGTCGTGTACCCGTCGATGGCCTGGCTCGTGGCGTCCCGGTTCGTGGACAGATCGTGCGTGAACGACACGCCGTCCGAGAACTGCAGCACCGCGAGCTTGTCCTCGGGCCGGAGCGCCGCCGTGAACGCTCTGGCGCTCTCGATGACCTCGGCCTCCTTGCGCCGCATGCTCCCGCTCGCGTCGAGCGCCAGGACGATCGACACCGGCTGCGTCGCCTCGTGGAACGTGTCGAGCTGCTGGAGCACGCCCTCCTCGTGGATCTCGAGGTCCTCCGCCGAGACGTTCAGGTACTCGCCGCTCGGGTCCATCGCGGTGAACTCGATGGTCGCGCGGACGGGAGCCGGCTTCGGCGCGAAGTATCCCGGCCTGGCCTTGACGTGGCTTCCCGGGGCGTCGCACACGACCTCGATGCTCCGCCATTTGCCGTCCTGCCGCTGGTTGCCGGGCGTGTAGGTCAGCAGGTATCTGTTCTGCACGTCGTCGGCGAGCGCGGTATGCACCAGCGCGAGCTGGTCCTCTGTCGTCGGCAGGAACAGCCGTCCGCCCGTCTCCGAGGCGAGCTGGCGCAGGAGGCGTTCGCCCTTCAGCGACACGCCGGCCACGCCGCCGATCCCGACCACGTAGACCGTGACGCGTGCGTCCTTCAGCGTGGCCAGCACTTCGTCGGCCGGCGTCAGGCTGTTCTCGTCGTACCCGTCGGTGATCAGGATGATCGCCCTGCGCCCCGTGGATTCCGGCAGGCTCCGCGCCAGCTGCTGGAGCGAATCCAGGATTGCCGTCCCGCCCTGCGCGCGAATGGAGGTGATGGCCTCCGTGATCGTCCGGCGATCGTCGGTGGGCCCCGTCCTCGACCCCACGCTCTTCGAGAACGGCGCGACGATCATGCGATCGAGCGGGGTCATGTAATCGGCCAGCGTCGCCGCCGTCCGCTGCACGAAGTCGAGGCGGCGGCTCATGCTGCCGCTGCTGTCGATGAGCATCGCGAAGATCGCACCGACGCTCTCGTGGCGGACGAGATCCAGCTCCTGCGGCACGCCGTCTTCGGAGAGGCGGAACGCCGTCTGCGGCAGGTGTTTCACGAACCGGCCGTCGCGGTCCTGGACGGCAGCCTCCACCAGCACGCTCGTGACCTGGGACTCCTCGACGATGTCGAACGGCTCGAGGACGATCGAGTCGCGCACCTCCGTCCCGAGCGGATCCGTCACCGCCACGGCAATCTCGCGGCGCTCGAACGGGTTCTCGTCGGTCCACTCGACGGCATACGGTGCGCCGTCCGTGTCGGTCCCGAGCAGCTGGCCGTCGATGAAGAACCGCACCGCGCCGGGCTCGACGCCCTCGTCGGCGTTCACCTGGGCCACGATCCTGATGGCGCCGGGCAGGCCGCTCCGGCCGAGCGGCGAGGTAATCCGCACGGAGATCGACGCGGCCGTGGGCGCCGCGGCAGCCGCTATCGCGCGGGCCGACTCGCCGGCCTCGTGGCCGATCGGCCCCTGCAGGAGCAGTGCAAGCAGTGGAACGCAGATGGCCATGACCGTTTACACGTAGACAGCCGGCTCCTCGCGGTCGTTCACGAAGTACGTGTCACAGGCCGCTTCGAGCAGATCGGTGGTGAGGTGCGAAGGCCGGTTCAGATAGCCGGCCAGCGACAGCGCCTGCTTGATCAGGTCGCGCGGCTGGCACCCGCGCAAGGCGATCTTGCGGGGCCGGTAGTAGTCGTAGAGCAGCTTCTCGACGACGGCGTCGTCCTTCGTCGCACCCAGCTCGCGGCAGCAGTTCTCGAAGATGAGCCGGAAGTCCTGGACCGTCGGGCTCTCGGCGAAGATCTTGTACTGGATACGGCGGAGGAAGGCCTCGTCCACGAGCTCCGCCGGCCGGATGTTCGTGGCGAAGACGATCAGCGTCATGAACGGCAGCTCGAACTTCTGGCCGCTCTGGAGCGTCAGGAAGTCGACGCGGCTCTCCAGCGGCACGATCCAGCGGTTCAGCAGATCCCGAGGGGAGCAGGTCTGGCGCCCGAAGTCGTCGATCACCAGCACGCCGCCGTTGGCGACGGCCTGGACGGGCGCGCGGTAGAAGCCGGTCGTCGGGTTGTAGCTCAGCTCGAGGGCATCCAGCGTCAGCTCGCCGCCGACCATCACCATCGGGCGCCGGCAGCGCACCCACCGCCGATCGAAGGCGCCCGCCGTGGTGATGCTGTTCACGTCGTCGTCGAAGGGGATCTCCTCGTGGTTGACGGGATCGAAGAGGCGGATGATGCTGCCCTCGACGTCGAGGGCATGCGGAATCGCGATCTCGCCATCGAGCAGGTTGTGGATCGCCTGGGAGATGACGGTCTTGCCGTTCCCCGGGGGCCCGTAGACGAACATCGAGTGGCCCGCGTTGATGGCCGGCCCGAGCTGGTCGAGCACCTTGTCGCTGATCACGAGGTGCGAGAAGGCGCGGCGGACCCGGTCGCGCGTGGCGCCCCTGGGCGCGGCCGCGCGATACGCCTCCATGTACTGCTGGTACTGGGCGAGCGGTACCGGCGCGACGCCGACGTAGTGGTTGTTCTCGAGGAACAGCGCCGCGCGCGTCCGGCCCGCGTCCGTGATGCGATAGCGGTACGACGCGCCCCCCACGATGCCGCCGCCGACGATCTGGCACTGGTGCTGCGCCTTGAGCAGCTCCAGGGCGGGCGAAAGGATCGGGAACGCCAGCCCGAGCCGCCGCGACAGCTCCGTGCCGGACAGCTCGCCCGCGAAGTGCAGCGACTTGAGCACGAGCTGCAGCACGAGGTCCAGGCTGATGCCGGCCTCTTCAATCGTCCGCGGCTCGACAGGGTGCGGGATGACTTCAGGGGTCGCCAGTGTCGTCGTCATGGATGTTGTCCAGGAGCGCCGTCGATGCGCTCGGTTGCCCGCGCCCCCGGGAGGCGCAGCATCGCTCGAATCCGGGTCGCCCGCTCCCGTGCGAGGGCGAAGGTGGCCCGTTCCCGGCTGGCCGCGTCGAACGCGGCCAGCGCCTGCCGGGGATCGCCTGCGGCGAGGTAGACCAGACCGGTGTTGTAGAGCCCTGCGGCGCGGTCGCCCGCGTCGAGGAACTGCGTCCGGGCGAGATCCATCCGCCCGGCGGCCGCGAAAGCCAGCCCGAGGTTGTTCCGGGCGGCCGCGAGCGTCGGATCGAGCGCCACGGCCGTCTGGCAGCTCTCGATCGCCGCGTCGATCCGGCCGGAGAGGAACGAGAGATAGCAGAGATTGTTGAAGGCGTACGCCGCCTTCGGATCGAGCATGGCCGCCAGCTCGTAGGAGAGCTTCGCGTCGCGGTCGCGGCCGAGCGCCTGCATCAGCGTGCCGTAGGTGTTCCTGGCGGACGCGGACGCGGGCGCGTAATAGGTCGCCCGATGTGCATCCGCCACGCCGAGGTGCGGGAGCCGCCAGTCGCGCCAGACCCGCGCCAGGCCCTCGTAGGCGGGCGCATGCCGCGGATCGAGGGCCAGCGCGCGGTTGAAGTGCCGGTACGCCATGTCCAGCACGCCCCGCTGGCGATAGCGTTCAGCCACGCGCCAGTGCGCATCCGCCGTGGGCAGCGCGCCGAGGCTGGCGAGGTCGGCCGCCAGCTCCGCGTCGCGAGCCTCGAGCGTCTCGCCAGCCCGCTTGACGGGCCGCGTGCTCAGGTACCGCACCTTGGCCATGAAGGTCGAAAGCGACTCGGCGCCCGCGTCCGTGCCGGCCGGCGCCTGCCGGTCCGACCCGCGAGCAGGGACGGTCTGGGGGCTGCGCGCCGCGCAGCCCGCCAGGAACGCCGCCAGAACGACCGCCGAGATCCCCAGCCGCATCGGTACTAGTCCTCGTGGCTGAGACGGCTGCGCCGCTTCGCGATGTAGAGCACCAGCAGCACGGCAGCCACTGCAACCAGAACGAGCGTCGTGGTGTCCATTCTCATTCCTCCTTTTCTATGGATTTACTGCACGGTCGGCAGGAAGACCCGCACGAACTGGATGACGGCGGGCCCCAGAATCACGACGTAGAGCGCCGGGAACAGAAAGAAGACGAGCGGGAAGACCAGCTTCACGCCGACCTTGGCCGCCCGCTCCTCCGCGCGCTGGCGCCGCTTCGTCCGCGACGTCTCGGCATGCGTGCGCAGCGCCTGCGCGATGCTGGTGCCGAACTTGTCGGTCTGCACCAGCAGCGCCACGAGCGACTGCACGTCCTCGACCTTGGTGCGCGCGGCGAAGTTCTTGAACGCCTCCAGCCGGGGCTTGCCGGCTCGGACCTCGGTCGTGATAAGGCGCAGCTCCTGCGCCAGCGCCGGATAGGTGATCGCCAGCTCGTCGGAGGCCTTGACGATGGCCTGGTCGAGCCCCGAGCCCGCCTCGACGCAGACGATGAGCAGGTCGAGCGCGTCGGGAAGGCCGTTGCGGATCTCCCGCTTGCGAATCTCGATCTTGCGCGCGAGGAGGAGCCCCGGGAGCAGATACCCGATCGCGCCGGCCATGACCGCGTACATCCACCCCCGGTTGATGCCCAGGAACGCGAGCACCAGGGTCACCAGGACGATCGGCGTAATCAGTTGGGCCAGGCCGAACACGAACATCGCCGAGGGCTCGTGGTACCCGGCCATGGCGAGGCGCCGCCGCAGCCGGTTCATCTCCTTCGGCGACTTGGGGACGCCAGGCAGCCGCCGCACCCGCGGGTCGATTGCGTCGACGAGCCCGCCGACGCCTGTCCGCTCCCCGGCCGTGCCCGCTCCGCCGGCGAGCTGGCGGAGGCGGCGGCGTTCCGGCGACGTGGCCGAGAGGACCGCCGACGTGGCCCAGCCCGAGACGAGCGCCACGAAGAGAAACGCGGCCGTGAGGGTGATTGCGAGATCGAGGGCCATGGAACTGCGCTCCTAGTACGGGACGTTGACCAGCTTCCGGATGATGAGCGTGCCGGTGATCTGCATCACGCCGGCGGCCACGACCATCTGGATGCCGAGCGGATCGGTGATCAGCATCTTCATGTGATCCGGCGAGATGAAGCAGAGCACCCCGGCGAGCGACGGCGGCAGGCCGGCCAGGATCCAGCCGGTGATCCGGCCGTGCGCCGTGACCACGCGGACCTGCCGCTTCACCTTGAACCGATCGCGGATGACGGACGCGAGGTTGTCCAGCACTTCCGACAGGTTGCCGCCCGTCTCGCGCTGGGTGAGCACGGCCGTCACGAAGAACCGCGCGTCGAGAATCGGCACGCGCTCGGCGAAGCCCTTCAGGGCGTCCGGCATCGCCATCCCGAAGTTCTGGCGGTCGTACACGAGCTTGAACTCGCCGCCGGCAGGCTCGGGAATCTCCTCGCCCGCCATCAGCAGGGCCGTCGGGAACGAGTGGCCGGCCCGCAGGGCGCGCGCCATCAGCTCGATCGACTCGGGGAACTGCTCCTCGAAGCGCTCGAGCCGCTTCGTCCGGGCGCGCCGGACGAAGAGGTACGGGATCAGCCCGAACAGGGGAGCGGCCGCGAGCCCCAGGTAGGTGAAGTGCGTCAGGAGCTTCACCACGAGGTAGCCCGTGCACGCGGCGAAAAGGCACGCGATGAGCAGCGTTCCCACGGTGATCGGGAGGCCCGATTGCGTGATGAGGCGATCGAGCGGACCCGACAGCCCCTGCGCGCTCGCGAGGAACGCGTTGAGCGCCCGCATGTTGCTCAGCTGCTGCACGGGCCGCTCGAGCGTCGCGCCCGGCTTGCCGCCCGGGACGCCCGTCCGCTTCAGGCGGCGGAGCAGCTTGCTGCGATCGTCGTCTTCGGGGCGCACCACAAACAGGTAGTACGCGCCGAGGACGATCGACAGCGTCAGCACGAACGTCAGAAACACGAACGCCATGGCTCTACCTCTCGCTCAGAAACTCAGCCAACCAGCTTCACGTGCTCGAACATGTCCATCCCGAGGTGCACGCCGGAGGAGGCGAGCCGCTCGGCGCACTTCGGCCGGATGCCCGTCGCGCGGAACCGGCCGCGGACGCGGCCGTCGGGGCCGATGCCCGTCCGCTCGAACAGGAACACGTCCTGCATCGTGATCACGTCGCCCTCCATGCCGGTAATCTCGGAGATGGCCGTGATCTTCCGCGTGCCGTCCGACATGCGGCTCACCTGGACGATCAGGTTGACCGCCGAGGCGATCTGCTGCCGGATGGCGCGCTCGGGGATGTTCAGGTTCGCCATGGCCACCATCGTGTCGAGCCGGTACAGCGCGTCGCGCGGGCTGTTGGCGTGGATCGTGGTCAGGCTGCCGTCGTGGCCGGTGTTCATGGCCTGCAGCATGTCGAGGGCTTCCTCCGCGCGGACCTCGCCGACGACGATGCGATCCGGCCGCATTCTGAGCGCGTTGACGACCAGCTCGCGCTGCCGGATGGCCCCCTTGCCCTCGATGTTCGCCGGCCGGGTCTCCAGGCGCACCACGTGGCGCTGCCGCAGCTTCAGTTCGGCCGCGTCCTCGATGGTCACGATCCGCTCGTGATCGTTGATGAAGCTGGAGAGGATGTTCAGCAGCGTCGTCTTGCCGGCGCCCGTGCCCCCCGACACGATGACGTTCAGCCGGCAGCCGACCGAGG
The DNA here is from genome assembly GCA_035620975.1 of Vicinamibacterales bacterium. Classification (GTDB taxonomy): domain Bacteria; phylum Acidobacteriota; class Vicinamibacteria; order Vicinamibacterales; family 2-12-FULL-66-21; genus DASPFV01. The sequence continues at coordinate 4,069 of DASPFV010000137.1, read as the reverse complement.
CATCGAGGAACTCCTTCATGGGCGGGGTCCAGGACTCGCGCTCCACCAGGTCGTTGGCGCCCAGCTTATCGGTCCGGAACCGGCGGATGGACAGCACGGAGCCGTCGAGCGCCAGCGGCGGGATGATGGCGTTGACGCGCGAGCCGTCCGCCAGACGGGCGTCCACCATCGGGCTGGACTCGTCGATGCGCCGGCCCACCGTGCTGACGATGCGCTCGATGATCTGATTCAGGTGGCGCTCGTCGCGGAACGTGACGTCGGTCGGCTCCAGGCGGCCCAGGCGCTCGATGTAGACCTGGTCGTAGCGGTTGACGAGGATGTCCGAGATCGACCCGTCGTGCAGCAGCACCTCCAGCGGCCCCAGCCCGAACAGCTCGTGGAGCACGTCGTTGACGATGTTCTCGCGCTCGTAGAGGCTGAGCGGCGTGCGATCGTGATCGCGCTCGAGCATGTCCGCGATGAGCACGCGAATCTCGGGCTCGGCTTCGTCGCGGCTGACGCGGTTCAGCCGCTCCAGGTTCAGGCGGTTCAAGAGCTCCTGGTGGATGCGGCGCTTGAGGTCCTGGTAGCCCGTGTTGCGCGTGTCCAGCGAAGCAGTCAACGCATTCATCGTGGTCGTCCCTCCGGAAGTGTCGCCCCTCGATCAGGACCGCCGGCCCGAGAGCAGCCCCCTGAAGCCGCCCGTCGATCGCTCGGTGCGCTCGTCGGACAGGCCGGCCAGCTCGCGCGCCAGCGCCTTGAAGGACGCCGACAGCTGGTTGTGGTTGTCGAGCGCGAGCGGCCGCCCCTTGTGCATGGCCGTCAGCGCCCGGCGATAGTCGCTGGGGAACTGGTGCGAGATCGACGAGCCGACGGCGCGCTCGACGTCCCGCTGCCCGATTTCGGCCCGGCCGTCCGTGCGGTTGATGACCGTCGTGACGCTCGCCTTCGGGTACCGCGTCCGCAGCGTCGTGGCCATCCGGCTCGCGTTGCGCACGGTCGCCAGCTCCTGGTTCGCGACCACCACGATGCGCGACGCCCGATCGAGGCTGTCGAGCACGCCCGGATCGGAGCGCGGCACGTCGAGGATCGTGAAGGGGTACTGCGTCGCGGCCACCTCCAGCACCACGTCGACCCGCCGCACGTCCACGTGGCGCGTCGCGGGCCGCTCGGCCGACGCCAGCAGATCCGGCCCCGACACGGTGTGGGCCACGAGGCTCTTCAGCAGCGCCGCATCCAGCCGATGGACGTTCTCGAGCGCGTCGAGCACCGAGAAGCGGGCGTCGGCCCCCAGGAACACGGCCGCGTCGCCGTACGCGATGTGCAGGTCGATGAGGAGCGCCTTCGCCGGCGACAGCTTCGCCAGCGTCGCCGCCACGTTGACCGCGGTGGTCGTCGTGCCGACCCCGCCTTTGGCGCCGATGAACGCGAACACCGGCCCCGCCGGAAGGTGCGGGCGCTGCCCCAGCAGCCGGGTCACGGCGGCGTCGAGCTCGGCCGCCGAGAGCGGCTCGGCCAGCACCTCGTTCGCCCCGGCCCGCATGCCCTGCAGCATCAGCGCCGGGTCGAGCGTCGTGAGCACGAGCAGCACGTTCGTCGCCGGGTGCTGTCGCGTGAAGGCGGTCAGCGCCGACGGAATCTGCGAGGCACGGCGCAGGTCGACCAGGACAAGGTCGGGTTGTGTCGCCTGCGCCTCGGCGAGCGGCGCGAGATCGGCGGCCCAGGAGACCGCCGTGACGCGACCCGACGCCCGGACGAGTTCCTCGAGCGCTTGATCGCGGGAGCCGACGATGATGACGGAAGCAGGCACTTGTGAACCTCGATTTACCGAACGAGAATGACCGTACGAAGGAATGACGATTCGGCGTCCACCGGCGAGCCGCCGGTGGCGAGCGCCGGGTAGTGCGTGAGATAGCCGATGACGTCGTTGGCCTGCATGCCCTGGATCCAGAAGCCCAGGACCTTGACCACCTCGATCTCAGTGCGGCCGCCGGCCCGCGCCGCGTCGTAGACGTCGACGTTGAAAATCGCGAGCGCCACCAGCCGTGGGCTGATCGCGCACGTGCCCGCCGCCATGCAGCCGCCGGTCGGCGCCCCGCGGCCCCCGTTGGCCGAGGCGCTCCAGGTGGCAAGGGGATCCTGCGCGATGAGCGCGTTCACGCCTTGCGAGGTCGGGCCCACCATGTTCCCGGGCTCCACTTCCAGCAGCGTTCCGGGACCGATCACGGTCGGGTCGCACGTGGCAATGTTGTCCCGGTAGTTGTTGCCGCCCGGCCCCTCGATCGGGTTGATCACGACCGGGAAGAACCACCCGGGCCGGATCGCCTGCTGCGGGTTGCCGTGCTTGAGCGTCAGCGGCGTGCCGTAGTCGTCCTCCACGGTGAAGCCCGTGTGCCCGGGCTGTCCCGGCGGGATGTATACGTCCGCCGTGGGGGTCATCACCTGACCCGCATTCTGGCCGTTCTGGATGTACCGCTCGAAGTCGTCGTCGGGCGTCCACAGGTTGTCCTGGGGCGTGTCCCGGAGGTCGTCCCACTTGTCGGGGACGGCCCACGGCTTCACGCACCTCGCCTCCTCCCCGTAGAGCACCTGGGCCGTGGCCGTCGCGCGGACGCCCTGCTCGGTGATGCCCACCAGCCGGGCGAAGAAGACCGGCAGGGGGCTGCCGCCCGGACGCTGGTTCCTGAAGACGTCGACCTTCACGCACGTGTCGGGCGGTCCGGGCGCCCCGGGCGGGCACGCCGGGAACGTCACGTCCGCGGGGGTGACATCCGGCGCCTGCCCCCAGACCAGGTTGCGCTGGGCGACCGCAATCGCTTTCGCCCTCGCCGCGGCCTGATCGGTCGGGTTGTCGAACGCCAGCGCGAGCGCCCCGGACAGCGCGCCGGCGTCGGCGGCGTTCTGCGCCTGCCGCCGGCTGGACCACATCACGCCGTAGTCGAAGACGTATGCGCAGATCGCCAGCAGGGCCAGCAGGGCGACCGCGACCTGCACGAGGACCGACCCCAGCTCGTCCGCCCGACGCCGATCTGCCGATGGTGGTCGGTTCATCGCTGGCTCCCGCTGGACGCGCCGGACCGCAGGCGCCCGTCCTGCGGCGCATCGACCGCGCCGCCTGGCCCTTCGAGCTGCTCGCCGATTTCGCCGCGGTTGATGAGGGGCCGGATGCGCGTCGGGAGCGGCGGCACCTCGTCGGGGTTCAGCGGCCGGACGAGGCGCGGCGTGATGAGGACCATCAGCTCCGTCTCCTCCGCGCGCTCCGCCTTGCTCTTGAAGAGCGCCCCGAGGATCGGCAGCTTGCTGAGAATCGGAATCGCCGCCGTGTCGTCCTGCCGCACGTTGTCGAGGAGGCCGGCAATCGCGAAGGACTGCCCGTCCCGCAGCTCGACGTCCGTCTCGGCGCGCCGCGTCGTCAGCGCCGGGATGCGGAAGCCCTCCAGCGTGATGCCGTTGGCGAAGTCGAGCGTGCTCACCTCGGGCCGGACCCTGAGCCGGATCACGTCGCCGGCAATCGTCGGCCGGAAGTTCAGGCGGATTCCGAACTCCTTGAACTCCACGGTCACCGTGTTGGTGGCGCCCTGCACGATCGGGATCGGGAACTCACCGCCCGCGAGGAAGCTCGCTTCCTGGCCGTTGTAGGCGATCAGGTTCGGCTCGGCGAGGCTCTCGAGCCAGCCGCCATCCTCCAGGAGCTTCATGACGCCGCCGATGCCCTGCTCGCGGTTGAAATAGAAGAGGTTGAGAAAATCGGTGAAGACAAGATCCGGAGCCTGGGTGTTATCTCCGCCTTCGAAAAGCGGCGCTGGAAACTGACCCGTTGTGCCGCGCGCCGTGAACCCCTGACGGGTCGCGAACAGGCTGATGCCGATCTCGCGCAACGCGCGGCGATTGACCTCCGCCACGCGCACCTGCAGCATCACCTGCTGGCTGCCCTGCCCGCCGGGCAGCTGCAGCATGTTGATCACGCGGGTATCAGGCGAGCTTGCCTGGGCGATGTCCGCGGCGCGGATCATCACGTTGTTGTTCGAGACGCGGCCCGACAGGATCAGCGCGCCTTCCGTGAGGCTGACCTGAATGTCTTCCCCGGGGA
>DASPFV010000136.1:0-14881 GCA_035620975.1 Vicinamibacterales bacterium | reverse complement strand
GCAAGGAGCAGGAGGAGATCGTCGGCAAGGAGGACCCGCTCAGCGACGGCCGCTGCCTGTGCGGGCTGTGCGTCCTCGAGACCGTCACGAACGTGTCCGACGCCGTGCGGCACGCACCCCGGCGCCGGAAGCTGCTGCTGTTCATCGGGAGCAGGCTCATCGTCCAGGCCGGGCCTCGCGCGCCCTCGGCCGACATCGGCTGCAGCGGGCGCCTGGCGGACGCCCGCCGCAGGCTGACGGACTCGCTCGCGTTGTCGAACCTGACGGTGCATTCCATCGATCCGGGTGGCCTCGTCAACCTCGGGCCGCAGGCGCGCGCGGGCGCCGGGGGCGGGAAGCCGGGACAGGACGGCCCGGTTCTGCGCCGCCAGGCGCTCCGCGTCGAGACCACCGAACAACTGGAGGAATACGGGTCGTTGCGAGTCCTGCCCGAGCTCACGGGCGGGCGGACTGTCCTGAACACGAACGCGCCGGAGAGCGCGGTGCCCGAGATCTTCCGCGAGAGCGACGCCTATTACGTGCTCGGCTTCGAGCCGGACCCGTCGACTCGGGCCGGCACGGCCCCGCGATCCATCGAAGTCAAGGTCAGTCGCCGTGACGTGACTGTGCACGCCCAGCGCCGTCACGTGGCTGAGCGGGCGGAGGATCGGCCGGCCAGCGACGCTTCGGGAAGTCCCGGCGCGGTCTCGCTCACCGGGGCCCTCTCAGGGCTGCTGCCGAACGCGGGCAGGCCGCTTGTGCTGGCGGCGGCGGCGTTCGCGGGCGACGACCCGGCCAAGGCCATTGCCAGCATCAGCGTGGACGTCGGGGCGTTCGTGCCCGCAGCCGGTGGAACCGTCGCACTGGACCTCGCGCTGGCTGCGGTGGATCCTGGAGGAACTCCGGTAGCCTCGGCCCGCCAGACATCCACGGTTGTCCTCCCGCGCTCGGCAGCCGGCAGGGCGCCCGAGGCGATCGTGCAGACGCAGCTCGAGGTGCCCCCCGGCGAACACGAGATTCGGGTGGCTGTCTCGGATCCCGCGACCGGTGCGATCGGCAGCGTCTTCTCCCCTCTCTCGGTGCCCCGGTTCGGCAGCGCCGCGCTCTCGATGTCGGACGTCGTCCTTTCAGCCGAGCCTGCGACCGGCGTATCCAGCGCCGTGCCGGGCGGCCAGGCGAGCGCCACCACGCGTCGTACTTTCAATGGCGAGGATCGCGTGCGCGCACGGCTCGCCGTTTATCAGGGCACGGACCGGACGGCTCCGATCCTGCCGGTCTCGATTCGGGCGCGGGTGCTGGACCTCGACGGCGCTGCCGTGCGGGACCACACACTGCGCCTGGCCGAGACGCAGTTCACGAACCGCCGCGCGGCCTGCCAGATCGCGCTCGACGTCGAGCGACTGCCGCCAGGCGAGTACCTGCTCCGCCTCGACGCCGGGGCCGGCGAAGAGGCGGCAAGCCGCGCCGTGCGCTTCGCGGTGCGCTGACCGTCGAGCCGGGCCAGTCCGGTCTGTCGCGGACGTGTGCCTTCGGATCCTCGGCCACAAACGAAGGTAGGGCGCTTGCTTACGCACGCATGATCGGAGTCGCGCCGCTGGTCCGCCTGCGGGGATCAGCAGCACCCCATCGAGCGAGTCCGGCAGCGGGCGCCGATCAGTACACGAGCGCCCGCATCTCCTGAATGGAGGTGGCCAGGGCGGCATTCAGCCAGCGGCTGGGCACTGACCCGGGCGGCATGAAGGCTGGATCCACGTTCTCCTCGGCCACCTCGACGAGAATCCAGCCGTCAGGGCGGACGTCCTTGACAATGAAGGTCTGCGGCGGCCCGCCGCCAGGCCAGGTGAACGTATAGCGCTTGCCGCTCTGGATGAACGCCGGCGTGGCGAGCGAGACGACCGACCCCCGGGCCAGCGTAACCGTGTCCTGACCGGAGGCCCGGATGTCCTGCGACATGAGCCCCCACACCAGCACCGCCGCTCCGGTCATCGTCAGCACCGTAGCGGCCAGAAACCGGACGAATGCCATGGGAACCTCCCCGGCGCTGGCGGGTTCATAGTAGCATCCGGCCGCGATGCTCTTCACGAAGCGCCTCCGCGAGGGCATCAGGCGCGGCCGGATCAGGTGCAGCGTCCGCATCTGGACGCGCCCCCACGTGAAGGTCGGCGGCCGATACGCGATGGACGACGGCCACATCGTCGTGGACTCGATCGAGCCGATGACGGCTGCCGAAATAACGTACGATCTGGCCCGCGAGTCCGGTTTCGAGAGCGTGGACGATCTGCTGCGCACGGCAGAGCACGGGAAGGGCGAGAACGTCTACCTGATTCGGTTCCACTACCTTCCGCCCGGCGGGTGGGACACGCCACAATCCGGCCGATTCCGCATCGCGCAGGAGCGGAACCCGCGCCGCGGCGATGCGCGAAGAAGGGCACTGAAGCCCTGACGGCGGCCGTCAATTCATGCAGGAGCCCACGGCAAAGCCGCGGTCCCCGCGCTCGACCGTGCGCTACAATGCGCCCGGCTGGCTGAATAGTGCCGAAGGCCCCTTCGAGCGGCTTTCCGCGCGCACTCGTCGCGGCAATCGACCAGGCGAAGCTCCTGGGCGTCAAGGCCGGAGCACGCTCCGATCACCGGTTCACCGGCGTCCGGGTCGTCGTCGTAGACGGACGCGTGTTCGCACGTTCCTGGACGCTGAAGCCCGGCGGCTGGTATCGCACCTTCCTCGACGATCCCCTCGGCGCGATTCAGGTCGGCGACCGTCTGGTGCGGGTTCGAGCCAGACCGGTTCGCAGCGAGCGTGTTCGGGACGCGGTCGAGCGCGCCTACGCGAAGAAGTATTCGACGCCAGCCTCGATGAAGTGGGTGCGCGGCTTCCGGACGAAGCGCCGCCGGGAGGCGACGCTGGAGTTCGTGCCGCGGGCGCGGACCGGGCGTTGATGCCCTGAAGGGGGGACCCAGGCCGCCTCGGCAATTTCGCGCGCCGTGGCGGAGCGGCACGACGGCAGAGTGCAGCCTTCGGGCTCAGCGACCGTCGTGCGGGTTTCCCCGCAATACGGCGACGAGGGCCGCACGGTTGGGAACCTCCGTCCGTTCATAGATTTTGTGCAGGAGAAACTTCACCGCGGACACCGTCTTCCCCAGACGGTCCGCGATCTCCTGGTTCGAGAACCCGTCCGCAAGGACGAGCGCCACCGCGCGCTGTGAGGGAGTCATCAGTCTCAGCACGTCCGCGGTTGGATCGGCGCCGTCGAGCGTCATGCCGCGCACGCGCCTGTCGAACTCCAGCATGAACGTCGGCCCACCGAGCCCGTGGGTGCGGGGGCACACGATGGTGACCGTCGCGGTCAACTCTGGAACGCGGGGGTGCGCAATGTGGCGGTGCAGGCGGACGCCCGTGACGCCAGGATTCGCGCAGAGAAGAGAACGCCACTCGTGCTCCAGCTCGCGGCAGACAGCCAGCAGCGCAGGCGGAACCCTCCAGCGAACAGTGCCGTCGCTATCTAGCGGCGCGACGGCGTCATCCCACGCAGTGCATAGCCGGCGCGCGATCGGCGTAGCCTCGATCAGGCCAAGCCCGGCATCGAGAATCGCGTGGCCGCGCGTGCCCCCGCACATCGCCGCGGCCATGCATTCCTGCACCGCTCTTGCACTGTCACGGTCACGCAGGAGCCGCACGGCGCGATCCAGGAGCGCGTGCAGGCCGTGAAGAACGGCCAGATCGCTTCCGGGGAAATCGCCTTGAGCGGCCGTTCTGTTCACGCTCGCGACGACGGCTGGCAGGGCGGCCGGCGGATCGTCCCAGAAACACAGCGCCACCGCGTGCCGCCAACCCTGTGGTTGCATGATCTCGCGGAAGAACGCCGTCTTGCGAAGCGCCCTCTCCGAAGACGGTAATGCCGTTCGCGTGGACAGCACCTCGATTCCGGGATTCGCCAGCGCGATGGGGATCGCCGGAGACAGCGCCGCGTAGCGGCGCATGAACTCTCCGCTGTACTCGCGGCCCCGCGAGTCGCGTTCCTTGAGGAGCCCATCGGGTCCGGTGACATAGAAGACAGACGCGAACTCGCACGTCACCGCCGTCTTCAACACCTGGAGCGCGGCATCGATGAACGCCTCGAGATCCGCCGCGGCGAACGCCGCGAGCACATGGCCGGTCGCACCGTTCAGCGCAACGTCCGGCTCGTCGGGGGGCAGGAGCGTTCCCGAGTCGGGCCGCCGCGTGCGCGGATGATCGCGCGTCGTTCTGGCTGGCATGGTCACCCCGAATCGCACGCGCCGCTGAACTCACCGAAAGATAGCTCGACACCCCACGCATCAGCGACGAAGATGCCTTCGGACGTCACCCGGGGCCAGCAGACGCTCCAGTCTGTTCGCGCGCGACCTCGACGTCAAGGCCAACACCGCGGACGGCGGCGGGCCAGGGAGTGCTCCGTGCAGAGGTACGAACAGAGGTGCTGGCTCATCATCGTGTTGGCGGCCGCCGTGGGGGCCTGCGATGGCGATCATCCCTCCGCGCCGTCACCAGCTGGGCCTTCGTCCCAGCCGGCTCCTCAACCGACAGCGACCCGGATCCAGGTGGCAGGAACGGTCTCCGACCCCGCCTGGCGAGCCCTCGCCGGGGCGACAATCGAGGTGGTCGGCGGGCCGCAAGCCGGCCTGACCACGACGACCGACGCGCAGGGAGATTTCCAGATAACGGGAGCATTCGACGAAACATCCCGTTTCAGAGCGACCAAAGACGGGCACGCCAGCGCGGAGAGGCCGCTCCCGGCACGCTGCGAGCCCTGCAACCCGAACTGGTGGCTCCATTTCTATCTAGAAGCGCTGGCCCCACGCCGGAGCATCGCGGGTGACTACACGCTCACCATCGTGACGAACAGCGCGTGCGGAGGTCTCCCGGATGACGTGCGCGCCCGAAGTTACGAAGGAACGGTCGCGCCGTATGCCGACTCGACCAACTCGCGGTTCCAGGTCACGGTCGAGGGACCGCGAATCGTTCAAGACTTCAACCGCTTCGTGATCGGCGTCGCGGGCGAGTACCTGGCCGCGGACTTCGGCGACTGGGGCCACGGGGGGGCGGGGCTCGTGGAGCAAGTCGCTGCGAATACATACGTGACGGTGTCCGGCTCGTTCACCGGGTCAACGGCCGAACCGACCATCTCGGGTGCTTTCTACGGCATCGTCGAACGATGCCAACTCCAGACCGACTGGAGCGGGCTCTCGAGCTGTGCGGCTGGCGGTCCGCTCGTGCACGAAAAGTGCGGACCGCTGCCGCATCAGTTGATGCTCACGCCGAGATGAGCAACGCCGCGCCTTTTCGTCCACGAAATTTCCACGTCGAGGATTTCCACGGCTGGCTCATCGGTTCAGCATGAATCGCGCCACTGAGCATAATCGCGCCACTGGAGGAGCGATCGTGGCTGACCACCTCATGACCACCGCCGGGTAAGCTCGCCACCGGGGTGCCGGCCACGGCCGTCACTCTGAAACTCGCCGACGACACCCGGCGCGCGGCACGAGGGGCACCACCGCGGCCGGATTTACTGCCCGAGGGCCTCCAGCGACAGCCGGCGGGACCGTGCCGTCCTCTCTTCTGCGCTGGCGCCGGCGGCGTCCCTCGCCGCTCCATCGCCATGGGCCTGACCGGGCCGTTCGACGAGGTCGGCCCGAGGCTTTCCCAATGGTGGGCTATCCGTATAAAGTTTTGGATGTCTCGGAAGGCGTTCGCGACCCGTCCACGCCAACCTCGGCGTCGGCGCCGGATGACCGTTCGAAGTCGGATGAGCGTTCGAAAATGAGTGGAGACTTATGCGTCGCCTCGCCGCTTCCCCGCTGAACCTTCTGCTGGTGCTGCTGCTCGGAACCGTGTCACCCCAGCAGGCGTTCGGCCCTGGGGCCGCACGGCCTGCCGGGGCCACACAGGCTCCGGTCTCAGACCCCGTCCGCATTCCGCTCGACCTCTTTCAGGTACCGGACGGTCTCGAAGTGACGCTCTGGGCGGCTTCGCCCATGCTGCACAACCCGACGAACATCGACATCGACCGCGACGGCCGCATCTGGGTTGCCGAGGGGGTCCGCTACCGGTCCCACCACGCCCGACGCCCCGAAGGCGATCGAATCGTCGTGCTGCAGGACACGGACGGCGACGGCAAGGCCGACAGCACGCACACCTTCGTGCAGGAGCCCGCGCTCATCGCCCCGCTCGGCGTCTCGGTCATCGACAACAAGATCGTCGTCGCGCAGCCCCCCGACCTGCTCGTGTACACAGACGTGGATCGCAACCTGCGATTCGATCCGGCCATCGACACGCGCGAGGTGCTGCTGACCGGCTTCCAGGGCATCAACCACGATCACTCGCTCCACTCGGTGACCGTCGGCCCGGACGGCAAATGGATCTTCAACGCCGGCAACATGGGGGCGATGTTCACGGATCGGTCGGGCAGGACGTTCCGGGTCTTCAGCGCGTATCGGCCCAATCCGGTGGGACCGTTCAAGTTTCCGCACGATCCCGCGGAGCACGCGGGCAAGCCGAGCGACGACGGCCACGTGTACGTGGGCGGCTTCACGGTGCGGATGAACGCGGACGGCACCGGCGCCGAGATCATCGGGCACAACTACCGCAACAGTTACGAGCAGTCGGTGACGTCGCTCGGCGACGTCTTCCAGAACGACAACGACGATCCGCCGGCGTGCCGCGTGAGCTGGGTGATGGAGTACGCCAACTTCGGCTTCTCGTCGAACGACGGGCAGCGGACGTGGCAGGCGGACCGGCGCCCTGGCCAGTCGATCCCCGTGGCCGAGTGGCGGCAGGAGGATCCGGGCATCACGCCGGCCGGCGACGTGTACGGCGGCGGCTCGCCCACCGGCAACGTCTTCTACGAGAACGGCGTCCTCGGACCATCGTGGCAGGGCACGTTCTTCGCCGCCGAGCCAGGCCGCAACGAGGTGTTTTCGTATCAGCCCGTCCCGGAGGGGGCGGGGTTCCGGCTCGACCGGCGGATCTTCCTCACGTCGAACGTCAAGCGGGATTACGCCGGGTCCGACTTCCTCGGCGGCAACCGCAGCGTCACGGGAGCGATCCACACGCTCTTCCGGCCGTCCGACATCGCCGTGGGGCCGGATGGCGCCCTGTACGTCAGCGACTGGATCGACGCGCGGGTCGGCGGTCACCAGGATCTGGACGATACGGTGTCCGGCGCCATCTACCGGATCGCGCCGAAGGGGTTCGTCCCGAAGGCGCCCGCGTTCGATCCCTCGACAATCGACGGCCTCATCACCGCGCTGCGGTCGCCCGCCGTCAACGTGCGCGCCATCGGGTTCGAGGGTCTGAAAGCGCGGGGCGCCAGCGCGGTGAGCGCCGTCGCAGAGCTGCTGAAGGATCCCAACCCCTACATCAAGGGCCGGGCCATCTTCCTGCTCTACCAGCTTGGTCCCGAAGGCCGGAAGCAGGTGGAGTCGCCGGAGATGTACGCGGACCCGGCGCTCAAGATCGCGGCCTATCGGGCCATGCGCCGCGCGGGGCTGGACGTGCTTCCCGTGGCCTCGATGCTCGCACGGGACGCCGACCCCGGGGTGCGCCGCGAGATCGCGCTCTCGATGCGGGACGTGGCGGCGGACAAGTCGCTGCACATTCTGGTCGACATCGCCCGCGGATACGACGGGAAGGATCGCACGTATCTCGAAGCGTTCGGGACGGGGGCGACCGGCAAGGAACCGGCGCTGTACGAGCGGCTTCGCAGGGAGCTCGGCGTGAAGGACGATCCGCTGACCTGGTCCGGACCCTTCGCGCGGATCGCATGGCGCCTGCACGTGCCGGCAGCCGTGACGGATCTGACCGCACGCGCGCGCTCGACGACGCTGCCGGACGCCGACCGCCGGCTCGCGATGGACACCCTGGCGTTCATCAGGGACCCGGCAGCCTCGAAGGCGATGCTCGCGCTCGTCGAGCCCGAGAGCCCCCTCCGCGAAGGCGCCACCTGGTGGCTCCTGAACCGGATGTCGAACGACTGGGCCGAACACGGGCTGCGTGAGTCGCTCAGGATCGCGGGCATCTACGATCCCGACGCGATCGTGCTGCGTGAGGCGGTGGTGCCGCCGGCGCCCGCCGACCTCCCGAAGCTCGACGTCGACGAGATCCTCCGGCTCACCGGCGACGCTGGTCGCGGCAGGACGACCGCGACGCGCTGCCTGATGTGCCATGCGATCGGCGGCACGGGCGCCGAGCTCGGTCCCGCGCTCGACGGCTGGGGTCAGGGCAAGTCGGCCGAGGTGATCGCGATCGCGCTCGTCGACCCGAATGCCGAGATCGCCCATGGCTACGACGGAACCGAGATCCGGACGAAGGACGGCCTGACGATCCAGGGCGTCCTCATCAAGCAGGGGGATCCGCTGATGATGCGCAGCATGGGCGGCGTCACGCAGATCATCCCCGCCGACCGCGTCGCGACGCGCCGGCGCATGCCGGACTCGCTGATGATGAGCGCAGCGCAGCTCGGCCTGACCGCGCAGGATGTCGCCGACCTCGTGGCGTTCCTGCGGGCGAACTGACGCCCTCTCCCGCCGGTAGCGACGGGACTGGAGATCGAGGCGGCCCGCCGTGCCAGGCATCCGGTGACAGGCGCCGGCCGGGGCGCGGGTCACCGGATGCGGGGGCCGGCTATTGCTTCTCGTAGACCGAGACCACGTCGATCGGCTGCCCCTTGGCGTCGGTGCCCTTCGTCGTCGTGGTCCGTGTCTTGCCGTCCGCCGACACGACGATCGTCGAGACAACCGTGACCTTCCCCCCGTGCTTGCTGGTGATTCGCACCGTCTTCGCGTCCACCCGGGTCAGGGCCGCCGTATCGCCGTACGGACTCTTGCCGGTGACCGGGGCGTCCTTCCCGTCGTAGTTCGCGGTAAACCCCCACCGGTTGACCGTGCCATCCGCACTCACCAGGTCGACACTGAACTTCACGCCCTGACCCGCCGCCTCGATCGTCGTGCTGCCGCTCTTGGCGCCTTTCGATTTCTCGGGGTTGAGTTTCCATGTTCCGATCAGCGGATCGCCCGCCTGGGCGAAGGACGTCCCGCTGACGAAGCCCACGAGGAGAACCGCCGTCAAAAGATGCTTCATGATCGCCTGCCCCTCCTGTTTACGAGGTCGCTGAATTCGGGCACGGAGTCTGGCTCAGCGATACTGGCAGGGGCAAGTGAATTCTTCTGAGGCTTGGGGGTCGAAGACCTTCGGTTTCCTCCGGCGCCGCCGCGTCCCCACCGGCCGTGCTACCATCTCGCCCCTCAGGAGCGATGACAAAGACATGATCAGAGCATTCATCTCCGGCGCGATGATCGCCGCAGCCTTCCTTGCGACTCCGCCCGTCGGCGCCACGGCGCAACAGCCGGCGGCGGCTTCGCCGCAGCCCGCGCCCGTGACGCCCGACGCCGCGAAGCCTTTCCTCGGCGAATGGACGCTCGCGCTGCAGGGACCCAACGGGCCGGGCACGTTCGACCTCTCCGTGAAGGTGGAGAAAGAGACCGTCGTCGGCGAGATCGCCTCCGAGGCGCTGCCGAAGCAGGCCATCACCGACGTGTCGCTCGACGAGGAGACGCTCGTGCTGGGCTACACGTTCACGTGGGAAGGCAATCCCGTCGACGCCGTCGTCTCGCTGACGCCGGAGAAGGACGGCAAGACGGGCGCCCAGATTGATTTCGCCGGCGGCGCGTACGTGATGGTGGGCACGGCAACGCGGAAAGAGGCGGCGAAGTAGACCTGCGATTCCAGGAACGCCTCCGGCGTCGTCTTGCGCTTCTACAGGAAGCTGTGGCATAGTACTCCTGTAGAAGCGGAAGGTGAGACGCCATGGAAGACGACCGCATCGATCTGCCCCAGGGCACGCTGGATCTCTTGATCCTCAGAACGCTTGCCCTCGGGCCTCAGCATGGCTGGGCCATCTCCGAACGGATTCAGCAGGTCTCGCGCGAGGTGCTCCAGGTGCCTCAGGGGTCCCTGTACCCGGCGCTCCACCGGCTCGAACGCCGCGGGTGGATCACGGCTGAATGGGGGATCTCCGACAACAACCGTCGCGCCAAGTACTACGCGCTGACGAAGAAGGGACGGAATCAGCTGGCCACCGAAGCCCAGAGCTGGCGCAAGCTGATTGCCGCGGTAGCCCTCGTGATGGACATGAAATAGAAGCAGGCGCATGCTGAGGGACCTCCTGCATCGGCTCCGCGCCGTGTTCCGGCGCACCTCCGTCGAGCGCGATCTCGACGACGAGCTGCGGTTCCACGTCGAGCGCCAGACCGAGAAGTACGTGCGGACGGGCCTCACGCCCGTGGAAGCCGCACGCCGCGTGCGCCTGGAGTTCGGCGGGCTGGACCAGGTGAAGGAACGCTGCCGGGATGCGCGCGGTGTCGGCCTGTGGGAAGGCGCCGCCCGCAACCTGCGATATGCCTGCCGCGCGCTCGTCAAGCGCCCCGGGTTTGCGGGTGTGGTCATCCTCACGCTCGCGCTCGGCATCGGCGGGAACAGCGCCGTCTTTTCCGCCATCAACGCCGTCCTCCTGAGGCCGCTGGCCTTCCCCGAGGCCGATCAGTTGATGCTGCTCGAACAGTACGAGCCGAAGACCGCGAATCCCGCCACGTTCGTGGCCTCGCTGCGGCTCGCGGACTGGCAGCGGATGAACGGCACGTTTCAGGCCATCACCGGCTACTACCCCGACGAGATCTCGGAGACGTCGGGCGAGCTGCCGGAACGAATCGCTGCTGCATGGGTCGGGCCCCGGTTCTTCCAGGTGTGGGGCGTGATTCCGGCGCTCGGCCGGATCTTCACGCCGGAGGAGGAGCGATTCGGAGGCCCGGGGGTGGTCGTGATCAGCGAGCGGTTCTGGGCACGGCGGTTCGGCTCCGACCCCAACGTCCTCGGCCGTCCGTTGCGGGTCGGACAGCAGTGGTACCCGATCGTCGGCGTGATGCCGGCGTCGTTCCTTTTTCCGCTTCGAGACGTCGACGTCTGGCGGCCGAGTCCGCTCGACGCGCCGTACGCGCAGGACCGGCGGTCCACCTGGTTCACGGTGGTCGGGCGCCTGAAGCCCGGCATCACGGCGACGCAGGCCCAGGCCGATCTCGACCGGATCCAGGCGGAGCTCGGGGCGAAATACCCGGCTACCGACGCCGCGCTGGCCGTGCGCGTGCGCCCGCTGAAAGACGTGATCGTCGGCGGCGTGGGGCGATCGCTCTGGCTGCTGTTTGCGGCAGTCTCGCTGCTCCTCCTGATCGCCTGTACGAACGTCGCCGCACTGTTGCTGGCGCGGACGGCCGACCGGCAGCAGGAGATCTCGATTCGATATTCGCTCGGCGCCTCGCGTGCGTCGATCATCCGGCAGCTCCTCACGGAAGCGCTGGTCCTGGCAGCCCTCGGGTCGCTCGTCGGCCTGCTCGTGGCGGCGGGGGCGCTCCGGATGTTCCACGTGCTGGCGGGCAGCCTGCCGCGGATCGCGGAGCTTCGACTGGACTGGACGCTGGTGGCCTACTCGCTGTCCTGCGCGGCAGGCGCGACGCTCCTCTTCGGCCTGCTTCCCGCCGTGCGCCATACCAGCCGGCAGACAGGCGAGTCGCTTGCCCATCGGAGCCGCAGCGGCATTCCCGCGACGTACCGGCTGCACTGGCTCCTCGTCGGCGTGCAGATCACGCTGGCGGTCCCGCTGCTGTTCGGCGCCGGACTCCTGCTCCGAAGCTTCGACGCCCTCGGCCGCGTCTCGCCCGGGTTCGAGTTCGACCGCGTGCTCACGTTCCGCATCACAGGGAACTGGGGAGAGACGACCGACATCGAGGCGCTCGCGCGGCGCATCGACCTGACGCTCGACGCCCTGCGATCGCTGCCCGGAATCGGCGCGGCCGCGACGTCGCTGGCGGCGCCCGGAGTCCCGTTCCAACGCCAGACGGAATTCCGCATCCTCGAGGGGGAGGCGACTCCCGACCAGCGGATCGCGGCCAGCACCCGCGTCGTGTCCGAGGGATATTTCGGGACAGTGCGGATTCCAGTCGTTGCGGGTGAGGCGTGCCCCCGCGAACCGGCTGCGCCGGCGGCGGTGGTAAACCGCAGGTTTGCCGAGCTCTACGTTCCGGGCGCGACTCCCATCGGCCGGCACGTGGAGCACGTACCGACGAATCCGTTTCTCGCAGCCGGACGGATCGTCGGCGTCGTCGCGGATGCCAGGGAGGACGGGCTCAATCGGGAGCCGCCGGCGATCGTGTATTGGTGCCAGAGCGCTCCGGTTCCCGCTCCGCTCTTCCTCGTCCGAACACGCGCCGAGCCGATGGCCATGGCGGACACGATCCGGCGGAAGCTTCAGGAGCTCGAACCCCGACGCTCCATGTACGAGGTGATGCCGCTGGACGAGCGTCTCTCCGACACCCTTGCCGAGAACAGATTGCGAACGGCGCTGTTGAGCGCCTTTGCCCTGACGGCCGTGACCCTCGCCGCCGTGGGGCTGTACGGAACGTTGAGCTATCTGGTGAGCATGCGGCGGCGCGAGATTGGCGTGCGTCTGGCGATGGGCGCGCGCCGCCACGACATTGCCACGGCGCTCCTGCGGCAGGGCATCCTCGTGTCGCTGACCGGCTGTCTGGTGGGTCTCTGGCTCGCGGCGGCACTGGGCCGCGCGGTCTCGGGCATGCTCTACGCCATTTCTCCGCTGGATGTGCCCACGTTCGCGGGGGTGCTCCTGCTGATGACCGGCACGGCCGTGCTGTCGTCACTCTGGCCGGCGGTCCGGGCGGCACGCGTCGACCCGATGCGCGTGCTGCGCGAGGAATGAAGTGATGGGATCCCGTGGGGCTCGGTCTTCCGGGTGATCGAGGCGTGAGGAAAGACCCAGCGGCGGGTGAGGTGAAGGACGGGAGGCCGCCCGACCTCATCGGTCCCACGGAAAGCTGAGCGTCGGCTGGTTGGCGTAGCGCCGGATCTCCAGTTCCAGCGTGGCGCCCGAGCCCGGCTCCAGCGTGACCTGGAACCAGGGATGATCGATGGGCTGGCGTTCCCCACGATGCATCACCGACACCAGCTGGTGCTCGGCGTAGCCGCCGCCCTGCACGATCACCCGCCGCACGTCGACGGGACTCAGGTTCACGAGTGACACCGAGACGCGATCGGCGCTCATCCGTTCGACGAGGGCGGCGACATCCTCTGGCACGCCCGACCTTGCACGCGCCGGGTCGAAGTACCGCAGCGTCGTGAACCACACGCCCGCCCGCCGCGCGTCGTGCAGGCCGCCACCCATCAACCGGATGAGCGACGTGACGCTCGCCGGGTTCATCTCCATCGGATCGTCGAACAGGCGCATATCGGCGGACGTGCGGTCCTCGCGCATCAGGCGCACGCGCGTCTTGACGTCCTCGATGTCGGCGCGGAACGCGTTCACCGCGTAGCCCGGATTCGCACCCTCGAGGTACTCGAGCCACGGATTCGACGTGATCCGGCGCCGGTCCTCCGGTTTCCACCCGAGGACATAGAGCTCGAGCATGTTCTCCTGCTCGCGCGGCCGGAAGCTGTACCAGCCGTCCCGGTCGGTGTAGCCCTCGCGGCTCCACCCGGGATTGCCGTACATCCGCGGCGTGTGCCAGACGCCGTCGATCATCCGACCCGCCCGGTTGATGACGTCGTCCTGGTTCCGCCAGGCCTGCAGGAACCGGTCGTCGCGCGTCAGCATGTAGGCGTTCATGAATCCGGGGAACGCCCATCGCGTGCGCTCGCGGTCGTCCAGACGGCTGCCCGGCGGGCTGTTGTGATCGACGGTGAAGCTCCAGCCGTAGGCGCCCGCGTACCACTTTCCGGTTTCCCCCCCGATCCTGCCGTCGAGCCCGATCAGGCTCGGGATGATCCAGTTGTTGGCCGCCATGCGGTCGTACCAGGCGCCGACGTACTCGAGGATCCAGTCGCGATACTTCTGCTCGCCTTCGAGCATGTAGGCATTCAGCGCCAGCCCGGTCGACAGGAGGTTGAGCGGAACGTCTCCCAGCGTGTCGTGATAGTCCTTGAAGTGGAACAGGAACTCTTCGAAATTGCTCTCTCCGTGGCCGGCTCCATACCTGTTGCGGAGCTCGGTCGGATCGCCGACCCAGTCGACCGCGTTCGTCGATCGCATCAGCGGGCCGCGGCTGCCGTTGTACATGCTCCGGATGATCTTGTGTCGGGGGTCGTAGTTCGGCGCGCCCGGATCGTCACCGGTATAGAAATCGGCGAAGCGGCGGGTCCGGGCGCGCAGCTGCGGATCGTTCGGATCCGACAGCCCCATCTTGGTGAACACCAGCATCGATTCCGAGATGTGCATCCAGTCCGCGTGCGGCAGGAACTCCTTGTAGTACATCCCGTCCCGCGCATAGGAGAGGTGCGACGGCCGGGAAGTCGCGGTCCGCGCCGGCTCCGACATCTGCTGCACGTGGCCTTCGTAGACCCGCGAGTACATCTGCTTCACGCGATCCGAGCCACCGAGGGCGTGGAACTGGGGCCAGCGATTGACGCTCTCGATCGCGTCGTCCGGGCCGTCGTTGGCGCCCCAGCGCGGGTCGGCCAGCAGGTAGCCGCGGGAATCGAAGTAGCGTTCGAAGAAGCGCTCGGTCGCGAGATTCACGACGCGGAACAGCTCCCGCTGCAGCACCGCCCATTCCGGCGTGGCAAACGGCTCGGCGACGACGAAATCGGGGTTGGACGCGTCGCCTGGCCCGTACGCGCCCCAGCGCGGCCGTTCCTCCGGTCTCTCGACACGGAGGTTGATCTGGGCCTGGAGTGAAACCGCGACCGCACCGATCGCGCACATGGCCAGGCACGCGGCTCGGAGGCGGACGATCGGCCGTGTACGCCCACCTGAGCCGCGAGGATGCCGAAACTGCGATCTACCGTCTCTCATCGTCGGCTCCCCGGGGT
>DASPFV010000135.1:0-3256 GCA_035620975.1 Vicinamibacterales bacterium | reverse complement strand
CAAACATAATACGCATGATGTCTGTTAGAGTGCAAGCCCCGCCGCCCGTCGTCCGCTGACGGGCGAGTCCGGCGCACCGCAGACGATCACGGGAGGACTAACGGACCGCAGCTCTCGGCAGGCGGCCGCGTGAGGATTGCGTCCCGGCTGCTCCCGCTCTACGGCCTCGTGCTCGGCACGAGCGCCGCCCAGGCGACGCTCGTCACGCTCCTCCCCGCCCTCGCGCGGCAGTTCGAGCTCTCGTCTCTGGAGGCAGCGAGCCTGCTCTCAGTGAGCCTCTTCTGCACGCTCTTGGTATCCGTGCCGGCTGGAGTGCTCGCCACGCGGGTGCCTATCGGTGCCCTGACGGTCGGAGCCGCAGCTCTCTTGACCGGATCGCTCGCCGTCCAGGCGATGGCGACCGGCTTCCCGCTCTTTCTTCTCGGCAGAGCGCTCTTCGGCGTTGCTTTCGGAATGGTCTGGACCATCGGCCTCGCGCTCCTGAGCGAGACGACGACGCGGACGACGTCGGCGCTCGGGGCGGCGGTCGCGGTCTCAGGCGCCGGACATCTCCTAGGCCCACCGTACGCCGGCTACACGGCCGAGCATCTGAGTCTTCACGCGCCCTTCGCCGGACTCGCCGTCCTCGCGCTGGCGGTCACGGCGCTCATGATCTGGCTACTCCCAAGGCGAGCGGAGCAGGGATACGGCGGACAGCCGCTGGCGCGAGCCGTGCGCGCGGCTCGGGAGAACGGTCAGGTTCGCGGAGCGCTACTCCTCATCGCGACACTCGGCCTGGTCGCCGGAGTCGTGCAGGTGGCGATTCCCGCGCAACTCGACCGTAACGGCCTCTCTGCGGCGGAGATCGGCCTTGCGCTCGGGGCCGGCGCCGCGGTCTGGACAGCGGTGAGCGGCCAAGCTGCGGCGCTGGGTGACCACGCGCTCCAGCGCGGTGCTATCTCCGTGCTCCTTGCGGCGCTTGCCGCGGCGGCAATGATGGCTGCCGCTACATCCGCGACCGCGGCGATGATCGCGTTCCTCATCCTCCACGCGGCGTTCGCCTCGCCGCTGTCGACGATCACATATCCCCTGGCCCGCGCCGGCGCCCGAGCGGCCGGGGCGCCGGTCGGGGCTGTGATCGGAATGACAAACACGCTTTGGGCCGCGGCTGCCATGGCCGGTCCGCTACTCGCGGCCACCCTCGCCGAGTCCCTGGGGCGGCCCTTTCCGTTCGGCCTCATCGCCGTCCTCTGCGTCGCCCTTGCCACGTGGACGGTTTGGCGAAGGAACGGCCGCCTCACGCGGGCACATGAGGCTAAGGATCAGACAGGAGAGGCGACGCCGTACCCCTGCAGGTCGATGCCGGGATAGCGAGCCGCAACGCCGGCCAGAGTTGCCCCGTTCCAATAGGGGTGATCGGGCGGCGGAAAGCCGATGGCCGTTCGCTGGCGCGGCGTCGCACCCGTCAGAAACGAGGCCATCGCGGGCTCCGTGCCGAAGTGGGGCCACTGGCGATACCGACCCATCCATGGGTTTGAGGCGGAGCAGAAGCCGAGGTGGTGCGTAAGCCTGATTCCCCTAGTCGCCAGGATCGCCGACCCTCGATGGAAAGTGCGGATGCTCATGATCATG
Source organism: Vicinamibacterales bacterium (assembly GCA_035620975.1). Lineage (GTDB taxonomy): Bacteria > Acidobacteriota > Vicinamibacteria > Vicinamibacterales > 2-12-FULL-66-21 > DASPFV01. The sequence continues at coordinate 1,645 of DASPFV010000135.1, read as the reverse complement.
AGCGTCCCGGCGGAGACCAGGAGCGGCTGCTCCCTGGCATAGAGCTCGGGGTACTCCTCGCGACTGCGATAGTTCGGCCACAGGGCGTCGTCGGGAACGTTCGGCCGGCCATCTTCCCAGGACACGACATAGGTAGGGCCCATGTCCGGGGTGATGTCCGTGTAATAGAGCAGCATGAGGATCTGGTCGAACCCAGGACCACCCCGCGGGTAGACCAGGGTGTTCTCGTCGTAGTCCATGTGGAGCTCCTGGTCGAAGCTCGCCGTGCCTGCGTACTTCGCCCAAACGATCGACTGCATGAGGAGGACGTCGTCCACCTCAAGCATCGACTCGGTGAAGTCGAGCAGCTCGTCGTCGACTGAGACCCGGTTCAGGGTCTCGCCCTCGAACGGGAAGTCCCACTGCAGCAGGCCTGGGTCGCGGAGGAGGGGAGCGAACTTGCGCGGTGTTTCCTCGAGCTCGGCCGGTTCCGGCGTGTAGCGGGCAATCTCTGTCCGGGCGGCCGTGATCTGCTCCGAGTCGATGAAGTCCGGAACCGCTACGTAGCCGTGGCTTCGGTAGTGGTCGTAGTGTTCGGGCCGGATCCGCACGTCTACATCACCTACCCTTGCGGCCGGCCGTGCCGACGCTTGAGTGAATTTGGATGCCTACCGGCGGGCACTAATCGATCCGCCTGCAGAAGACATTGCGTACGGAAGACGGATCGGCGAACTGCTCCCAGTCTCTAGCGGTCAGGCTCGAACCCGAACCCTTCTCAAGAGAGTCCTCGGCCTCCAACTCGAAGATCTCGATGACGGAGTACTCGGGCTTCGAGTCGTCTCGGGTCACGATGTACATCTCGAAGCGATGAACGCCAGGAAGAGCGCGGCTGACTGGAATATCTACATTGCGCGCCCACTCAATGAACTCAGAACGGTCGGCCTCTGGTCGCAGACGGTAGCTCGAGATGAGCGTGATCGCACCGTCCGTGGGGTCGTCACCCCGGATTCCCTCCATGGCTCTGATAGTATGTCATACATAAGCTTTCGGTAGGCGCCTTCGCCGAAACCGCAACCGCGTCCTGGTTCCTCGCTGGCTGGACGCTCGAACGACACTGGCTCTTGCCGGAAAGGCGCGGAGCGGAAACAGGTCCCTCCGCCGGCGCCACGGCGTAAGCCGGCGGCGCCGTCGAACCCCACGTCCCCAGCCCGGCCAGCCTCGCGTCGAGCGCGGGAGCCCTGACGCGGCCGGACACGCTCAAGCCCCACCTAGACGTGCAGGCTGTAGACGTCTCGTGAACCCGACTCGAGCCCTCGCGCGGACAGACGAGAACAGGCGAAATGGCCCGAAACGGAAGATCGACCCGGTTTGGAGCACTTCATTCGCCTCCTAAGCAGGAAACGCAAGTGCCCGCTTTGCAGGACTTTTAGGAGCCGACGCCCGGACTCGAACCGGGGACCCCTTCATTACGAGAGAACGACGACTAAGGGACGGGCTGGCACGCACGGGCATTCAAGGGCACGTTCTCCCAGCAGATTCGGTGGTTTCAGTGTTCTAGAAGTGGCCGCGCGTGCCCGCCCGTGCCCTCGCTCACGTACCCGTTTCGTACCCGCGACGCCATCCAGGCGATCTGCGAGTGCCTGGTGAGCGGCTGGTATGCCGGGCC
>DASPFV010000134.1:0-3121 GCA_035620975.1 Vicinamibacterales bacterium | reverse complement strand
TACGACACGTACGTCGCCAGCCCCTTCTCCGCCGCCACCTTCGTCAGCGCCGCCGTCAACGTCGTCTTCCCGTGATCGACGTGGCCGATCGTCCCCACGTTCACATGCGGCTTCGTCCGCTCGAACTTCTGCTTCGCCATGTGGCCCTCGCGTGCGTGGTGCGTGCTTATCCCTTGACCTTGCTGACGATCTCTTCCGCCTTCGACTTCGGCACTTCCGAGTAGTGGCTGAACTGCATCGAGTAGATGGCCCGCCCCTGGCTCATCGAGCGCAGGGTGGTCGAGTACCCGAACATCTCCGACAGCGGCACGCTGGCCGCGATGACCTGCGCGTCGGCGCGCTGCGTCATCCCGCCGATCTTGCCGCGGCGGCTCGACAGGTCGCCGATCACGTCGCCCATGTAGTCCGACGGCGTCACCACCTCGACGTCCATGATCGGTTCGAGCAGCGCCGGATCGGCCTGTCGCACGGCCTCCTTGAGCGCCATCGAGCCCGCGATCTTGAACGCCATCTCGCTCGAGTCCACGTCGTGGAACGAGCCGTCCACCAGCTCGACCTTCACGTCGACCAGCGGATACCCCGCCAGCACGCCGTTCTCGAGGGCTTCCTTCACGCCCTGCTCGATCGGGCTGATGAACTCGCGCGGGATCGTGCCGCCGACGATCTGGTCCTCGAACTGGAACCCGGTGCCGGCCGGCAGCGGCTCGAGGTGGATCACTACGTGCCCGTACTGGCCGCGGCCGCCGGTCTGGCGGATGAACTTGCCTTCGACGTACTCGACGCGGCGGCGCACCGTCTCGCGGTAGGCCACCTGCGGCCGGCCGACGTTGGCGTCGACCTTGAACTCGCGCTTCATCCGGTCGACGATGATCTCGAGGTGCAGCTCCCCCATCCCCGAGATGATGGTCTGGCCCGTCTCCGTGTCGGTGTGCACGCGGAAGGTGGGGTCCTCCTCGGAGAGCTTCTGCAGCGCGATCCCGAGCTTGTCCTGATCGGCCTTCGTCTTGGGCTCGATCGCCACCGAGATCACGGGGTTCGGGAAACGCATCGCCTCGAGGATGATCGGCTGTTCGTGGTCGCACAGCGTGTCGCCGGTCTTCGTGTCCTTGAGGCCGATCGCCGCAGCGATGTCGCCCGCGCGCACCTCGGTCAGCTCCTCGCGCTTGTTGGCGTGCATCTGGAGCAGCCGGCCGATGCGCTCCCGGCGGTCCTTGGAGCTGTTGTAGACGTAGGAGCCCGCCGCCAGCACCCCGGAGTAGACCCGGAAGAACGTCAGCTTCCCGACGTACGGGTCGGTCATGATCTTGAACGCCAGCGCCGCGAACGGCTCCTCGTCGGACGCGTGCCGCGCGATGTGCGTGGCGTCGTGGTGCGGCAGATGGCCCTGGATCGCGGGGATGTCGAGCGGCGACGGCAGGAAGTCCACCACGGCATCGAGCAGCTGCTGCACGCCCTTGTTCTTGAACGCCGCGCCCGCCAGCACCGGCACGATGCGGTTCGTGACCGTGGCCGCGCGGATGCAGCGGCGCAGCTCGCTCTCGGTGGGCTCCTGGCCCTCGAGGTACTTGTGCAGCACCTCGTCGTCGAACTCGGCCACCGCCTCGATCAGCTCGTGCCGCATCGCCGCCACGCGAGCCTGCAGCGCGTCGGGCACCGGTCCCTCGACGAACTTCCTGCCCATCGATTCCTGGTCGAACACGATCTCCACCTGGCGGACCAGGTCGATCAGGCCCGTGAACAGCTCGCCGGAGCCGAGCGGCAGGTGCAGCACCACCACCTTGCCGCCCAGCCGCTCGCGCACCATCGAGACGCAGCGGTCGAAGTCGGCGCCGACCCGGTCCATCTTGTTGACGAACACCACCCGCGGCACGCCGTAGCGGTCCGCCTGGCGCCACACCGTCTCGGTCTGCGGCTCCACGCCGCCGACGGCGTCGAGCACCGCGATCGCGCCGTCGAGCACGCGCAGCGAACGCTCGACCTCGACGGTGAAGTCGACGTGGCCGGGCGTATCGATGATGTTGATGCGGTACTGCTCGCCGAGGCGGGGCCAGAACGTGGTGGTGGCGGCGGAGGTGATCGTGATCCCCCGCTCCTGCTCCTGCTCCATCCAGTCCATGGTCGCGGTGCCTTCGTGCACCTCGCCCAGCTTGTAGGTCCGCCCCGTGTAGTACAGGATGCGCTCGGTCGTAGTCGTCTTCCCGGCATCGATGTGGGCCATGATGCCGATGTTGCGCGTGCGATCGAGTGGTGTCGTGCGTGCCATTCCCGTCCCTGTCTGTCAACACAAAAGCGGGGCGACCGTGGCACCCACCGTTGGGGCCGGTCTCGCTCCGCCACCATCCGGGGACCCATGTCCCCTGGATGCAGGATCCCTTGAAGCAGGGTCCCGAGTTGTCGGCTCGACGCCGGGGCATGGCCCCGGCGTTACGTTCACGCTACCAGCGGTAATGCGCGAAGGCGCGGTTCGCCTCCGCCATCCGGTGCGTGTCTTCCTTCTTCTTGATCGTCTCACCCTCGCCCTTCGAGGCGAGGATCAGCTCGGCCGCCAGACGCTCGGCCATCGACTTCTCGCGCCGCGCGCGGCTGTACTGGATCAGCCACCGCATCGCCAGCGCCGTGCGCCGGTCCGGCCGCACCTCCACGGGCACCTGGTACGTGGCACCCCCGACGCGCCGCGACTTCACCTCGAGGGCGGGCTTCACGTTGTTCAGCGCCTGCTTGAACACGTTCACGCCCGGCTGCCCGGTGCGCTGCTCGATCATGTCCATGGCGCCGTAGAAAATGCGCTCGGCCAGCGACTTCTTGCCGCGCGCCATCAGGTTGCACACGAACTTCGACACCGTCTGGCTGTCGTAGCGCGGGTCGGCCGGTACCGTGCGGCGCACCGCCTTCTTGCGACGGCTCATCAGCTCTCCTTGGGCCGCTTGGCGCCGTACTTCGACCGCGACTGCTTGCGGTCGTTGACGCCGGCGGCGTCGAGGGTCCCGCGGATGATGTGATACCGCACGCCCGGCAGGTCCTTCACGCGGCCGCCGCGGATCATCACGATCGAGTGCTCCTGCAGGTTGTGCCCCTCACCGGGGATGTACGCCGTCACCTCGAACCCGTTGGTGAGCCGCAC
>DASPFV010000133.1:0-46724 GCA_035620975.1 Vicinamibacterales bacterium | reverse complement strand
TACTAACGGTTGGCTCATTTGCCGTTAGTACGTCAATGCAAGACCTGACCCCGGCTCCGTCCCCGTTCAGTACGTCAATGCAAGACCTGACCCCGGCCGCGCCTTCCGCCGACCTGACCCTGGCGCGGAAAACTGGAGGCTGACACGCAGTACTTCCGCCACCGACCATGCCTGCGCCGGGCAGCCTCGCGGCGTGTGCGGCGGATCCGCGTCCGCGATCTCCGGCAGGTGGCCGCCGGACCGCGCGGCCAGCTCCAGCAGCGGCGCGAGGAACCGCTCGCGCGCCTCGCGGCGCGTGCGGGCCGTCGGCCCGTGCACGCGCAGCCAGGCCTCCACGAACGGTCCGATCAGCCAGGGCCACACGGTTCCCTGGTGATACCGCGCGTCGCGCTCGGCGGGCGACCCCTCGTAGCGGGACGCGTAGGCCGGCGATCCGGGAGCGAGCGAGCGCAGCCCCATCGGCGTCACGAGCCGGGCTTCCACCGCATCGACCACGCGCCTGGCGCGTTCGCGGTCGAGCAGCATGCGCGGGAGCCCTCCCACGGCCAGGATCTGGTTCGGGCGAACCGACGCATCCACGGTGCCGCGGCGGTGATCCACGTCGACGACGTCGTAGAGACAGCCGTCGCTGGGGTTCCAGAAACGCTGGGCGAACGCACGCGTGCCCTTCTCGAGATCGGCAGTCCACCGGTCGGACCACGCACCCGCCACGTCCAGCGCGTTCAGCCACAGGGCCTGGATCTCGACGGGCTTGCCGGTCCGCGGCGTCACCACCCAGTCGCCGATCTTCGCGTCCATCCACGTCAGCTGCGCATCGGTCCGCCCGCAGGCCAGCAGCCCGTCGTCGTCGAGCCGGATCCCGTAGCGCGTGCCGGCCGCGTAGCCGGTGAGGATGGCGTCCACCGCCCGTTTCAGCGCGCTCTCCTCGTGTTCGGTCAGCTGCACGCCACGGTCGCGACAGGCGTTGAGGAACTCGCCCACCGCGACGATGTACCAGAGCGACGCGTCGACGGAATTGAACTCGGGCACGTCGCCGCGATCGGGAAACCGGTTCGGCAGCATGCCCTCGGATACCGCTCCCGACCAGGCCATGAGGATGTCCCTCGCGACCTCCAGCCGACCCGTGGCGAGGCACAGCCCGCGAATCGAGATGAACGTGTCCCGGCCCCAGTCGGTGAACCAGGGGTATCCGGCGACGATCGTCCTGCCCATGCCGCGGGAAACGAGGTACGCGTCCGCTGCTCTGTGCAGGATTGACGGGTAGACGCGCCGGCGCGCCTCCCGCTGGCGCAGCTCCTCGAACGCCTGCTCCGCCCTGCCATTCACCGCCCGCGCGTCAGTGGTCAGCAGGAGCACCGCAGGGGTGGACAGATCCCACGTCAGGACGCCGGGGGACGCGAGGTCCTCGACGCAGTCCAGCCCGCGGATCCGCTCCTCCTCGTACAGGAAGTTGCGGTACCAATCCGGGGCGTGCGCATACCGACCGTTCGAGACGGCCGTGACACCGGGCAAGCCGTCGTACGGCGACCAGGTCGTCCGCTCGCCTGCAACGTGCGCGTCGAACCGAAAGGCGCTGTTCTCGTGGTGGATGGAGTGATAGTCGCGGCCCGAGAGCAGCGGCCGCACGGAGAGCACCACGCCGGGCCGGGGCTCGGAGAGCCGCCAGGATATCGCCGTCACGGGCGCACCGTGCACCGCAAACAGCTCCTGCACGAGCTCGCTGCCGTCCTCGAGCCGGAAAATCCAGCTCGGCCAGGGGTCCTGCGTGAACGACACGAGGCGGCCCAGGCCGTCCGGGTGCACGACGTCCGGAGCATAGCGCTGCGTGGAGATCGCAAAGCGACCCGATGGCGCATCGACCCAGGCCTCCAGCCCATTCACGAGCATCACGCGGCTGGTGGGTGGGGTGAGCGCCGGCAGCAGCAGGCCGTGGTAGCGCCTGGTGCGGACGAGCGTGGACGTGCCCGATGCGAAGCCCCCGAGGCCGTCGGCCTCGAGCCATTCGGCGGCGGCGATGGTCATGCGTTGACCTCCAGCTGGTTCGATGTCGGAGGCGCCAGGGAAGTAACCACGGCTGGCTGGCGTCGATACGAGACGACCCGCCGCAGCAGCCCGATCAGTGGTGCGGGCGCGGTTCCCCGGCGAACGTTCGAGGCGCCGATTTCACACGCCAGCCGCCACTGCCGGAACAGCACTCGCCAGGCGTTCAACGGACCGAGCGACGGATCGTAGATGTGCGTGGCCTCGGAGGTGACACCGTTCAGTTCGAGAATCGTGAAGCTCCGGCCCTCCCGGAATTCGTCGATCGATGGCGTGCGGACGTCGAAGCGACCGAAGTGGAACCCTTCGAACTGCCGCGCTGTCCGGTCGAACGCGTCCTCCATCGCCGGCGTGATCAGCCGGCCCGCGTCGAGGAACAGCGATCCGCGGCAGTGGCTCCCGATCTCCACGAGGGGCACCCGCTCCCCCATTCCAGGGACGCGCGTGAGCCTCTCACGGTGAACAGCCCTGTGCGTCCGTTCCTGGCACACGGCGCGCTCGTCGGCGAGGATCAGCTCCTCGATCGAGCGCACGCCATCGCCGACGAGATGCGGGAAGCGTTTCTCCGTCAGCGAGATGATCCGGCCGCTGTGCTCGGACGGACGCCGGCAGTAGAAGACGCCGAACTCCCGGCCGGGCACGTATTCCTGGACGATGAAGGCCGTTCGCGAGGCGGCAACGTAACGATCGACCTCGGCGGCCGTTCGCGCGATCACGACGCCGGCACCGCGCTGCCCCTGGTCCGGCTTGAGTACGACGGGCAGCGACAGATGCTGATGCTCGAGGAACTGGCGAACGAGCCAGGAACGCCGCTCAGTCGGGATTCCGGCGGGCACGCGCGCGGCGCGCGCGACGTGGACGCCAGCCGGCGACAGCTTCTGGAGGATGTCGAATTTCGACTCGCCGATCACGCCGCCGTCCGGGATGCCCGGATTCGCCGCGGTGAACACGGTCAGGCATCGATGCCGGATGCCGAGATACACGACGTAGAGCACGACGGGCAGGTAGACGACCCACGCGGGCCAGAACTCCCACCGCGTCGCACGCTTCCAGGCGCCATACAGCCGGCGCCGCCCCTCCCACGTCCGAAGCCGGCAGTAGCCACGAACGGCCAGGATGAGCAGTGCCGACGCGAGGAGCGCCCGCAGCACGGCTTCACGGCCGGTAGCCAGGGTCGAGGCCGCCGCTTCCATGCCGACCAGCACCGAGGCCCCGACGAGGAGGGGTGTCCACGCGGCCGCGGCCAGCAGGAACCAGAGAGTGAACGTGAGCGCGCTGGTCTGCAGCATTCCGGCAGCCAGGCAGGTGGGAACCCGCGTGCCTGGCAGAAACCGGCTCGCAAACACCACGAGCGGCCCGCGGCGCTGGAGCCAGACGGCGCTGCGCTCCAGCATGGTGGCGCTGACGCGCCGACGCACCATCCGCCAGTCCAGCACCCGCCGCCCGAGCGTCCGGCCGGCGACGAAGAGCAGCAGGTCCCCGGCGGCAATTCCGCAGAAACAGCCGCCAACAGCGGACGCGAATCCGAGCTGGCCGCCGGCCACCAGCATGCCGGCGGCGATGCACGCGAGATCCTCGCTCACCAGCGTTGCAAGGGCGAGCGAGGCGGCCAGGGCAAGCGCCTGCTGATCGAGGAGGGAAAGCATGTGATGCTGCGTCCGGCTCTTCGATGCCGCAACCGTGCGCCCGGTTACCGCCGTAACGTCCGCGTGGAAAGTGGCATCACACAGGCGAACCATCGACACGGAGCCTTGCACGCATGATCTCAACCTTGAAGACCGCACGCGCCCTCATGTTTGGACTCCTCTCAGGGTTCGTCCTCGCCCCTTGCGCGATCGCCGGCGGACAGCTCGTGAACCGCTCGGTCGACGCCCTCGCACTCGACGGCTTTGATCCGGTCGCGTACTTCACGGAGGGCCGACCCGCGCCCGGGATGCCGTCGATCGAGTACAGCTGGAACGGCACACGGTACCGGTTCGCCACAGCTGCGAACCGCGAGCTCTTTCAGAAGAGCCCTGAGAGCTACGTACCCCAGTACGGCGGCTTCTGCGCCTGGGCCGTGAGCCGCGGCTACACGGCTCCGGTCGATCCCGAAGCCTGGGCGGTCGTGCACGGCAAGCTGTATCTGAATTACTCGAAGCGGGTGCAGCGGATGTGGCAGGAGGACGTGCCGGGCAACATCCGCAAGGCTGACGCGAACTGGCCGACCTTGCGGAGCAAGCTGGCGGGCCGCTGAAGAACGCCGGCCGGCATGAGAAAGGGGAACCGGGAACGCTCTCACTTCGTCTGCAGTGCCGGCCTCCGGCCGAGCCGTCAGCACGACCGGTGTCAATTCGCGCGAGCGACCGGCCCCAGCACGTGCTGTTCGATCACGTCGAACAGCAGGCGCCGGTGTCCCCGACGCTCGTCGTCCATGGCCGTCGAGGACGTGGCCACGACCACGAGATCGAGATCGCGGAAGACCATGATGTACTGCCCGCCGAAGCCCCAGGCGAAGCAGGCCCGATGACGGTTGAAGTCGCGAATCCACCAGCCATAGCCGTAGCGGCGGTCGGAATCGAATCGCGACTCCGTCCGCGGCGTGCAGGAGGCGTCGATCCAGGAGGCCGGAACCACCTGCCGGTCATCTACGCGGCCGCCGTGGAGATAGAGCTCCCCGAACCGGACCATCTGGCGCGGCGTCATGAGCATCTCGTTGCCGCCGAAGTAGATTCCCTGCGGATCGCGAGGCCACTGCGCGAGCGTGATGCCGAGCGGACGTGCGAGGACGTCGCGGGCGAACTGCCAGGTGCTCCGGCCCGCCACTCTGGTCAGGATCGCCGACAGCACGTGGGACGTGCCCGTGGAGTATTCCATCGAGCTGCCCGGCTCGCTGACCATCGGTCGATCGAGCGCGAAGCGCACCCAGTTCCGGCTCCGCACCCATCGGCCGTAGTTCGGCCCGCTGGTGGATTCGAGACCTGAGCGCATCGTGAGGAGATCCTCGATCGTGATCTCGCGCTTTCGCGGATCGGGATCGCGTTTGAGCTCAGGGAAGTACGTGACGATCGGCGTCTCGACGTCTTTGATGAGCTTTCGCTCGATCGCGATACCGACGAGCGTCGAGATGATGCTCTTCGAGGCCGACTTGATGTTCGCGAGCCGCGAGGCGCGCGTGCCGGGCGCGTAGTGCTCCAGCACGAGCTGGCCGCGCCAGCTGACGAGCAGGCTGTGCAGCCGCGGCAGCTCGGACGCGGCGCGCCCCGCATCCGGCCACGCCACCGGCGCCGGCGCCTGCGCTGCGAGCACACCCGTCGCGCAGACCGTGAGCACGATCGCGAGGGGTTCACACGACTTTCGCAGCGGCATCGTGATCCCCATTCCCTGTGCCCCAGCCCCGATCCCTGACCATCCCTGATCTCCGATCCTCAGAAGCGCCAGTACCCGAGTGCCTCCGCATCCTTGATCACGATGCCGGCCGCCGCGATCGCCGGGTGCGCCCAGATCGGCGACTCCGCCAGCGTGTAGCGCTTCACGAGCTCGAACGCTTTCGGGTTCGCTTGAGCCACGACGAGCTCGCCCTCCGTGGTCGTGGCGAGGAGCAGATCGCCGGCAACCGCGAAGGCGGCGTTTTCGGCTTCGCGGCCGCGCGTGGTCCAGAGCGTGCGGCCGTCTTTCAGGTCGACGCAGAAGAACTGGCCGCGGTTCCGGTGGGTGAGGCCGTACAGGTGACCCGACGCGATCACAGGGGTGCTCATGTAGACGGGGATCTCGGCATTCGCCCAGACGGCCTCGTGCGTCCATTTGCCCCCCTGCTGGCGGACCTTCACGGCAGTCGTCGGCCTGCCAAGGCCGCCGTAGATGAGCAGCTCGCCGTCGATCAGGGGAGTGATGATGTTCTGGTCGTAGTCGGTCGTGAACGGGATTCGCCACAGCTCCCGGCCGTCGGCGAGGGCAACCGAGATGACATGTGTGCGGGACTGCGTCACCACCTGCGGAACGCCGGCAAACCGCGCCACGACGGGCGACGCGTACGCCGGACCCTCGCCTTTCCAGGCCCACCTCACCGCGCCGGTCGAGGCAGCCAGGCCAAGCAGCGCGCCACTGTCCGGACCCCCGGCGTGCACGACCAGCAGCTCGTCGTCGACCAGCGGCGACATGGCCACGCCGAAATCGGGCGCCGTGGCCTTGAACTCCCGGCGGAAGTCCTTCCGCCAGAGGAGCCGCCCCGAGGACGCGTCCCACGCCGAGAGGATCCCGCCAATCCCGAACGTGAACAGCCGGCCGGTCTCGAGGACCGGCGTGGACTTGGGCCCCTTTCCATGGCCTCTGGCGGCCGGGTTCATCTCGTACGGCGCGTCATAGACCTGACGCCATACGGGCTTGCCGGACGACAGCTCGTAGGCGGCCACGACCTCCTGCTCCCCGACGCGCGAATGCAGGTACACGCGACCGGACGCGATCACCGGCGAGGCGTGGCCGGCGCCTGCGTCGATCTTCCAGACGAGCGTGGGCCTGTCGGGCCACGCGGCGGGAGCCTTGAACGCGGCGGCCACGCCGGTCCGGCCGGGTCCGCGCCACTGGCTCCAGTCCTGTGCGGCCGGAACCGAGGCAGCGGCCAGAAGGAGCACGAGGGTCGCGTTGATGCGCGGCATGAGCTACTCCGACCGGAGACCGGCGAGAACCGGCCCCCTCAAAGCGGCGCGCGCGGCCACGGCCGACGAGAGCATGCCGGCCGCGACGACCGCGGCAACCAGCAGGAGGAGCCCGGAGCCCGGAAGCGCCCCGCCCCGGCCGAGCCACGCCGGCGCAATCGCGACAGCCGCGCATGCCGCACCTGCCCCCAGCCCGGCGCCGAGCAGGAGGGTGGCCTCGGCCAGGATCATCGTCGAGACGCTCCGGACGTCGTACCCCACGGCCCTCAGCAGCGCCAGCTCGCGCCGCCGTTCGAGGACGTTCCTGAACATCACGGTGCCGAGCCCGACTGTGCCGAGCAGCAGCCCCAGACCGCCCAGCGCCTGGAACGTGGAGAGGTACGTGTTCTCGACGCGGTGGAACTCCTCCAGCCGCGTCGTCGTGGCCACCGCGTCGAGACCGAACGGCTGCAGTTCGCGCTCGACGATTCCCGCGAACGCCTCCGCTTCGCCCGTCGAGTCGATGCCGGGTTTTTCGATCAGGAAATACCGGTAGCCCTGCTCCTGCGGAAAGTGCGCGAGGAAGTTCCGCTCGCTCATGATCAGCTCGCCCTGGAGCACGCTGTCCCGCAGGGCGCCGACGAACCGAAGCACCAGGGGCTCGTCGCCGCCGACGTCGACCGAGAGCGTGTCGCCGACGCGCGCGTGCAGCACGTACTGGAGCGACGTGCCATCAGCGACGACCGGGATGGTGCCGTCCTCGCGCGGACGGTCCAGGAGGAGCCACGGGTTGGCGCGCTCGGCGTCCGACCCGGCCAGCGACGCGGAGAAGGTGAAGCGGCCACGCTCGATGAACCCGGCCTCGGGCGCGATGATCGTCGGATTCTCCGGCCTGTACAGGTTGAGGCAGCTCGCGTCCTGTCCCTCGCGCACGCGAAACCTCGCGAACCGCGCATCGGCCAGCTCCGGCGCACGGAGGAGAAGGGCTTCACGACCCGCGGGCTCGTTCGGGTTGTGCAGCAGCGGCAGCTCCGATTGCGCCACCAGCACGTACCCCCCAGTCCCGGACTTCGGATCCGTCGTGAGGTCGCCGCCGCCACGACGGAAGGCCTCCACCGCGACGATGATGAAGGCGGCCGACGCGATCAGCGCGGCGGACAGGACGCTGCGGGCAGGGCGGAACGCGGCGCCGCGGAAGCCGAGCCTGGAAACCGCCCATGTCCCGCGGCCCCCGATCGGGCGCGCACCGCGCGCGCGCAGCCAGGCCGACAAGTACAGGAGGGAGGCCACGAGAAACGCCGCGCCTGCGCCGAAGAAGGCGCCCGCCTGCGCTCCCGGCCGCAGGAAGCCGAGCGACAGCAGCGCAGCGCCAAGCGCACCCAGTCCGGCCGCCAGCAGGCGATTGCGACGCGCCCGGCCCGGATCGGCCGATGCCGGCGGATCGACGGATTGCGCGCTGAGCAGCGCACGGGGGGTGAGGCGGCCGACGGCGCGCAGCGAGAACGCGACGCAGATCGCGGCGGCCGCAACGCCGCCGGCTGCGCCGGCCGCAAGCGAAAGCGGACTGACGTGCAGCCGCAGCAGGGTCGTGCCTATCGCGCCGACCCACCAGGTGGTCAGTCCGTGCACGATGATCCGTCCGTAGAGAATGGCGCCCAGCACTCCGACGAGCGCGCCCGCCACGGCGAGGACCAGCGCTTCGCCGAGAAGCAGGCGGCGGATCGTCGCGATCGTGTAGCCCGACGCCCGCAGGATGGCAATCTGCCTGAGCCGTCCTTCCACGCCGAGCCGGAAGAACAACACAGTCAGCAGCAACGCCGACACGACCAGGAAAAAGCTGAAATACGTGAAGTACTCGCCGAAGTCTGTCGCCCCCGTCGCGCTCTCGAGCGCGGCGGCCCTGGCGGCGTGGATCGTGATACCCGCCGACCGAGGCTCCAGGAGCGCCCGCAGTTCCGCCTCCACGCGGCGCCGTACCTCGCTGGGCTGCGCTCCGGCCGGCACGTCGAACCAGATCGACGTGAGCGAACCGTATCGCGACTGCCAGAGCTCACGCCCCCGCGAATAGGCGATGAAGGCCTTGGGGGTCGCGCGAAAATCGTCCCAGTACTGCTCGTCCCGCGGGCGGATGCGCGAGAGGTCGACCGGGAAAGGGGGATCCCAGTCGACGAGGTTGTCGGTGTCGGTGATCCCAGGGTAGTCGGGCGCGAGGCGCCGGTCCGCGGCGAAGCCGTGCATCGCCACGATCGTCGAGAGCGTGAATGCCGCGGTTCGGTCCTGCAGCCCCGCCGCAGGATCCCAGAGGTAGTAGTCGATCTCGACTCGATCGCCGGGGGTGGCCTCCAGCTCGCGCGCCGCCCAGGTGTTCAGGACAATCGTGTCAGGTGCAGGCGGCGAACCACCCGCGCCGGCCGCGGCGGACTCGCGGACAGCTTCCCCGGAAGCGGGCTCCGCGCGGAGCCGCCCCAGATCGGTCGCCGTGATCAGCGAGTAGGGAATGTGCCGATCTCCGATGCGAATCGTGTTCGCCAGGTATGTGAAGACAGGGATTGGCGCGAGTTGCAGGCGATCGCCGGCCTTGCGCACGGCATCCTCGAGTGCCTCGCTCACGATCCCGCTGGCGCTCTCGACCACCACGGCCGGCGGGTCAGCCCCCACGGTCACGCGGACACCGAAATCCTCGAGCCGCAGCGCGGGCCTGAGCGCTGCCGCGCTCGATCCGCCGCCCGATACCAGCACCGTGTTGATCTGATCGCCGACGCCGAGGTCGCGCTGAATCCGTCGCAACGGAGCAAACAGCGCCCTGACTCCCGCCTGTTGCGGTGAGACCGCAAACTCGCCAAGGCTCCCGGCCGGGAGCACGCCGGAAAGAGTCAGCCGCACGGTCCGGCCGATTTCGTCCTTGCGCCCGAAGAGGGACTCGACGGGAATCTCGGATGGCCGCTGCAGCCGCGTCAGGAGCACGTCCCCTTCAGCGGCCCCGATCTCGGTGGCCAGCGGGGGCGACACGAAGACGTCCCCCCCGGGCGGCTCCAGCCCATGGAACCGCCAGAACCGCTCGTCCACGCCGTAGACGAGCACGGTTCCGGCCTGCCGTCCCGACGGCTCGTGCGTCACGAAGCCGTTCGCGACGACGAGCGGCGCCGTTGCCGCCGCCCCCAGCGCGCCGCGCACGTCATCCTGAATGCCATCCCTGAAGAACCCGGTCGACGAGACGACGGTGTCGGTCCGGCCCAGGCGCCCGAGCGCAATCTCGCGCAGGCTTCCGCGCACCGAGTCGCCGACGAGCAGCGCGCCGGCCAGCACCGACACCGCTGCCGCGACCCCGCAGACGACGGCGAGGTTCGTGCGCCAGTGGAAGGTCGCGGTCCTCTGAAGCAAACGGGACAGGGTCATGGTTCAATTCAGGGCTCAGGGCTCAGGGCTCCGGGCTCCAGGTTCCCGGTTCATCGGTTCACCGGCGCGGCGACCAGCGTGCCTCCGGACATCTCGCAGCGTGTGGGGAAGCGTCCCGCGAGGGCGGCGCTGTGGGTGACGACGACCAGGATCGTCTGGCGGTGGACGTGCAGGTCGAGCAGGAGCTCGGCGACACCGTCCGCGGAGGCGCGGTCCAGATTGCCGGTGGGCTCGTCGCACAACAGGAGGGAGGGCTCCCGGATGAGCGCACGGGCGATGGCGGCGCGTTGCTTCTCGCCGCCGGACAGCTCGCCGGGACGATGATCGAGCCGGCCGCTCAACCCGACCTGCGCCAGCAGCTCCCGCGCGCGCGAGTCGTCCTCGGTCGCTCCGCGTTCGCCCGGCGGAGCCACGAGCGTCGGCGCCAGCACGTTCTCCAGCACGGAACACTGGGGCAGGAGCGAATGGTCCTGGAAAACGAACCCGACATGGCGGTTCCTGAACGCCGCCTGCTCGCGTTCGCCGAGGGAGTAGGGATCGATGCCGTCGAGGGAGAGCGTGCCGCGCGAGGGGGGCTCGAGCGCGCCGAGGATGTACAGCAGCGTGCTCTTGCCGCTTCCCGACGGCCCCATGATCGCCAGCGCCTCACCGCGCCGCAGCTCGATCGAGACGTCCGTGAGAATCGTCAGCTCGCCGCGCGGCGTGGGGTACGACTTCGCGATGTGGGCAGCTTTCAGCACGGCGTCAATGGATTTTGAAGGCCACTTCGCGATAGACCGCCTCGGCCCGATCCGCCATGTTCGCGACGCTGTAGTGGGCGCGCACGCCGGCGGCGCCGGCCTGGCCGAGGGCGGCCGCCCGAGCCGGATCGCGCCAGAGCTGCAGCAGGCCGTCCGCCAGGGCCTCGGGATCGTCGGCGGGCACGATCAGGCCCCCGCCCGTCTTCTCGATCATCTCCGGAAAGGCGCCGCGACGGGGCTGGACGACCGGCACGCCGCTGGCCATCGCCTCGAGCAGGAACATCCCCTTCGGTTCCTGGTACGTGGCCGGCACCGACAGCACGTGGACGTTGTGGAAGAAGTCGAGTTTGCCGGCACGATCCACTTCTCCACGGTACTCGAAGTGACCCTCGAGGCCCCAGCTCTTCAGGTCCGCGACGATGCCCTCGAGATAGCTCCGGTGCTCGGGAACGAGGTAGCCCGCAGCGACCAGGCGCGACTGGCCGATGCCGGGCCGGGTCCGCAGCCGCCGGTAGGCGTCGGTCAGCGCGTGCAGGCCCTTTTCGGGAGCGATGCGCGCAAAGTACCCGATCGTGAAGCGATCGTCGGCCGGCGGGCGCGGCCGGACGGAGTAGCCATCCAGGTTGATGCCCAGCGGGACCACGCGCATCTTCTCGCGCGGAAGCCCGAGATAGCCGGGCATGTAATCGGCGTAGTAGCGGCTCACCGGCAGGAAGGCATCCACGTGCACGGCAGCCTCGCGAATCAGATCGAGGCACTGCCGCTTGTAGGGCTCGCCGAGGCCGTCGAGGAACAGATCCTCGCCCTGGAGCGTGCAGCAGACCGCCGTGTTGAGCGTTCGCTTCAGCGGCTCGGCCAGGCCGAGCAACAGCGTGTACGGGATGTTGATCACGTCGAAGCGGGGCTCGGCTTTCAGCCAGTCGAGCAGCTTCAGGATCTCCTTGCGCTGAAAGCCCTCCATGCCGCGCAGCATCGAAACCGTCAGCTCGCCGAGGCTCTTCGGGTCCACCTTGATCTGGCGGCGCGACGCCAGCTTGATGACCCACTCGGCGTCCCACAGCCGGTCGAGGAACCAGGGCGTGTGTCGGAAGATCGCCGAATGCTGCTCGAGGAAGACGCTGATGCCACCGAAGAAGACGTGGTGCTGGCTGACGTTGCGCTCGTCGGTGCGGGTGGGAGTGTAGACCGGCGCGAGCACGACGTCGTGGCCGCGGGCGAGCAGTTCGGCGGCCAGCGCGTTGTCGCGCAGACAGCTCCCGCAGTACATCGCGCCCGCGCCGCCGGTGAACGAGAGAATCCTCACGCGGGGTAAGACGCCAGCGGGAAGGACATCGTTTCTGCGGATCGCGGTGCGCACCTCGCCGGCACCGGCGCGGTCACGCCATCTGGAACGCTCTCGCCCGGAACAGGAACTCGACGATGTTGCCCTCGTGAGGCTGAAGCCAGTTGAGCTGGATCGTCGGGACGGCGCCGAAGTTCAGCCGGTCGATGTGCACGGCGTCGAGCAGCTTCCGGCGGAACGCGGGCTGCTCGGTGATGGCGGTGCACACGAGCGTGGAACCGATGGCGTCGATCATCCGATCTTCCGGACACTCCACGACGGTCACGAAA
Organism: Vicinamibacterales bacterium; assembly: GCA_035620975.1. Taxonomy (GTDB): domain Bacteria; phylum Acidobacteriota; class Vicinamibacteria; order Vicinamibacterales; family 2-12-FULL-66-21; genus DASPFV01. Next base: position 34,324 of record DASPFV010000133.1, on the reverse strand, counting down.
GGGAACATGTATTCCTTCGTCGCGATGGCCGCGTCCGGCGAGTCGCAGTGAATCACCGTCGGGAGCAGGTAATCCGCGCGACCTGCCTTGACGACGCGCGGGCCGGGCCGGTATCTGGCCGTGACGTCGGTCGCGCCCGGCGCAGCCAGATCCGCGTCGATGGCCGCCGAGATGGCGTCCGCCGCACCTGGAATCGTGAAGGCCGCCAGGCTCGCCTCGGGATGATCCGGGGGCAGCACGCAGACGCCCGCCAGGCGCTCGGCAATCGCGTCGGCGATCTCGCGCGTGTGGCGGCTCGCCCAGATGCCGGAACAGTTGATGCAGCCGCGGCCGCTGTTGGCGAACACGCTGTCGACCATGAGGTCGAGGTATCGCTCCCAGGCGTCGACGCAATCGTCGCCCAGCAGGATCTTCGAGAAGCCCGGACCGTGCGCCTGCACGCGCGGGTTGCCGCGGTAGCGGTCCACGGTCGCCGTGCCGCCGAAGATGAGGCTGCGCTCGCAGCTGTCGAGCACGGCGGCGCCCACGTCGGCCTCACCCGGGTAGACCGAGATGGCCTCGCGCGGAATGCCCGCCTGGAAGAAGGCTTCCGTCATGCGGTACGGCGTCCACGGCTCCTGCGGTCCCGGCTTGAGCACGAGCCCGATCTGCATCGGAATGATGGGCAGCCACAGCGTGTGCACCCCAGGCGAGTTCGAGGGCAGGACGAGACCGAGCACCGGGCTCTGCGCCTGATAGCTGATCGGCACGCGCCGCTCTTCGCCGTAGCCGCGCGACAGCACCTCCAGATCCAGGCCGCGCGTGAGCGACTCGAGGATGCGCCGCATCTCGCTCAGGACGAACAGGTTCTTCTTCATGTTCGCCCGGCACAGGCGTTCCGGCAGGCCCGTGCTCGCCGACTGCGCCCGCACGAACTCGTCCGGGGACTGCGTGCCGTCGCCCATCGGCAGCGTCGCGTTCGCGTACAGTTCACCGGCCGTGGCAACTCGGGCGATCAGCTCGTCGACCGGGATCTCGCGCAGCACATCGCGGGCGCGCTGCGCCTTGCGCATGTCGCGCTGGATCAGGCCGCCGTTGGCCCGGCCGACCTTCGCGATCGGCTCGCCCGTGGCGAAGTGGACGACCTGGTCCACGTCCATGCTCTCGTAGGGTTGTCCCCACCGTAATACGGAGAGTGTCAGCATATGTCGCTTGGTGAGGCCCTGAGCCCTGAGCCCTGAGCCTTGAGCCTTGAGCCCTGAGCCTTGAGCCCTGAGCCGTGGTTCTGTCAGTACACGCCCACCGTCGTCGTGGCCGCCAGTCCGCGGAAGGGGCGCACGCCGCTGACGCCGTCCCAGGGGTAGCGCGCGTACGGCGGCTCGCGTTCGCCCTCGTCGCGCTCCAGGAATCCTGGCATGAAGAACTCTTTCGTCAGCGTCGTCAGCTTCACACGGCCGGTCTGACCGTACTCGACCACGCGTCCGGGATCGTCGAAGTCGACCACCTGGATCACCGCCCGGGGCTGCGGCGCGTAGTAGGTGATCTTGTAGCTGTTGTGCGGCCCGCTCGGCGCGCTGGCGGCCAGGCCCATCAGCGTGTTGCCGTAGGTCGGCGTCATGTAGGCGCCGTCGAGCAGCTCCTCGTGCGCGAAGCGGTTCCACTGCGGCGTGAACTCGGTCCCGCCCGAGAAGATGCCGGTGATGCCGGCCTTTCGGATCGTCGTGCCGCGCGATTCCAGCCGCAGCGCCAGCGCCTCGAGCAGCTTGGGCGTGGTGAACATGCACCGGATGTCGTGCCCCGCACCCAGGATGGTGACCGCCTGATCGATGACGTGATCCTTGTAGGCCTGCAGGTGATCGGACCAGCCCTTCTGAATCAGCTTGATCACCCACCGGGGATCCAGGTCGACCATGAAGCAGATGCCGCCCCGGTGCTGGGCGAGGTGCTCGACCGCGAGACGCAGCCGTCGCGGGCCGCTCGGCCCGAGCATCAGCCAGTTCGAGCCGCGTGGAAACTGGTCCTCGGGCAGCGTGTCGCTGAAGAGCTCGTAGTCGGTCCGGAAGTCCTCGATGTTGATCCGTGTCTTCGGCACGCCGGTCGTCCCGCCCGTCTCGAAGACCGAAATGGGCCGGTCGGCCCAGCCTTTCGGGACCCAGCGTCGGACGGGCCCGCCGCGCAGCCACTCGTCCTGAAATGCGCCGAACCGCTTCAGATCGCCGAAGACCCGGACATCGGTCAACGGGTCGAAATCGAACGTCTTCGCGCGCTCGAGCCAGAACGGACAGCCGGTCCCGGGATCGAAGTGCCAGCGCACGATCTCGCGCACGTGCGCGTCGAGGCGCTCGCGGGCGGCCGCGACGGCGGCTTCATCGGCCTGGGCAATGGAGGCGTCGAGCATGGCGGAATTATCGTATCAAATGAGCTTCCAGCTCCGGCTTCCAGCTCTCGAGCCGCACGCGGCGCCGCGCGGCGCCCCGGAAATCAGAGGCGATCGTGCTTCGCAGCGAGGCCGCGGAGGAAGCGGGCGCGTTCGAGCGCGTCAGGCACCTCCGAAAGATCCTCGACGGCCCAGGGCAGGCGCCAGGTCCAGTTCTCGTCGCTGACGAGCGCGGGCGTGTTGATTCGATCGCGCCATCCGAAGATGTCCTGCAGCGGCAGGATCAGCAGCCCGGAGCGCGCCGCGTACAGCACGTCGAGCAGCGCGTCGCGCACCTCGGGCGAGTATGCCGAGGCAGGCGTGAACGGGCGCCCGCGGAGGCCGGGAACGTCGAGCGCCGCCTCGCGTTCGTCCGCGTCCGCGCCGTCCCACCAGTCGGCCAGCGACTCGGTATCGTGCGTGCTGCTGACGGCCACCGAGACGGCGGGATACTCCGCCGGATTGCGGAACGGGTGGCCGTCGAGATCCCACTCGCGCTCCCAGCGGAATACCTTCAGCCCCGGGATCCCGAGCTCTCCAATCGACGCACGGACGAAATCCGGGACCACGCCGAGATCTTCGGCAATGAGCCGCGCACCGGGCTCGGCGAAGACCCGGAGCAGCCGCTCCCCCTGCGCCTGCTGCGCCGGTTGATCAGGGGGATCGAAGAACTGCTCACCCTCGGCCGTCCGGAAGAAGGTCCGATAGAAGCCGACGAGGTGGTCGATGCGGAAGCCGTCGTACAGGTCGGCGCAGCGCCGCGCGCGCAGCCGCAGCCACTCGTCGCCGCGGGCCGAGATGACGTCCCACCGATAGAGCGGCAGACCCCAGTCCTGTCCCGTTTCGGAGAACGCATCCGGGGGCACGCCGACCGACACGTCGATCCGGAACTCGTCCTGGCGCGACCACACGTCCGCGCTGTGCCCGCTCACCATGAACGGGAAATCGCCCAGGATTGCCACAGGCGCCTCGCGGCGCATCCGCTGCCACTGTTCGTGGGCCAGCCACTGGAGCCACTCGTAATAGCGTATCGAACGTGCGAAGCGCTCGCGGGCCTCCCGAAGTGCCGCGGGCTCGCGATCTCGCAATGGGGGATCCCACTCCTGCCAGTGCCGGCGATGGTAGTGCTCGTGGAGCGCGCGGAACAGCACGTAGTCGTCTAGCCACCACGCCTGTTCCTCGCAGAACTGGCGCAGGGAGTGATGGTCCGGCGATCCCCCGTGCCACTCGCCCCGATCGTACGATGCGAATGCCCGCCGCAGACCCGCCCCTTTGGCGGCCCGGACCGCCCCGTAGCGGATTGCGGGCGCCTCGCGCGCCTCCTGCAGGAGGGCCCGCTCGCCGGGCGCGGGCTCGACGGCCGGCCCGGGCAGAGATGACAACGAGATGAAGATGGGATCGATAGCCATGGCGCTCAGGGCTGAATACGGGGAGCTCTGGCCCTCCTGCATCTCGTTGACGGGCAGCAGCTGCACGAAACCCATGGCGGCCGACTGGAGCCAGCGGCCGAGCGGCACGAGATCCGGGATCTCGCCAATCCCCCAGCTCCGGTGCGACGGCACGCTGAAGAGCGGGACCAGCGCACCGGCGGGACGGCCGCGCAGCCGTGCGCCGGACCCTTCACGCATCGACGCGCTCCAGGAGCCGGCTCACGCCGGCGGTGAACGTCTCAACCTCCGGCAGCAGGCTGATCACGACGAACGCCTCGTGCGCGAAGTCGAAGAAATAGCCCGGATGCACGAGCACGCCGTCCTGCTCGATCAGCTCCAGCACGAGATCCTCCTCGGGCTGCCGCGCGGAAACCTGCAGTACGGCGGACCACCCCGCGTCGGCGCGCAGCACGCTCACTGACGAGTGACGCAAGGCGAGTGCCTGGAGACAATCGTAGTTGGCGCGCACGCGCGCGAGGATGGCGGAGCGGAGAGGGGCGGCCGTCCGGAGCAGATCGCCGGCGGCGAGCTGTACTGGCGTCGAGACCGACAGGTACGTGTCGCCAATGAGCTCGAGGCGCGCCATCGCCTCGCTGGCGAGCCGTTCGGGGCCTGCGACCCCGATCCAGGCCAGCTTGACCTGAGGCAGCCCGATCGTCTTCGACAAGCCACCCAGCCGGAACGACAGGACATCGCCCGGCACCGACGGCCCGAGCACGGGCCCGGAGGTCAGGGGGTAATCTGCAAACACCTCGTCGAGCACCAGCGCGGCATCGTGGGCCGCGGCGGTGCCCGCGAGCAGCGCCAGCTCGTCAGCAGAGCAGCAGGAGCCCGTCGGGTTGTTGGGCGTGACCGCAACGACGGCCCGGAACCGGCTCGCGGACGCCTCTTCGAGCGAAACGGGATCGAGCGTCCACCGGCAGTGATACTCCAGGCGATAGGGGACCGGACGGATCCCGTCGAGCCGTGCAAGATGGTCGAACAGCGGGTAGCTCGGCACCGGGACCAGCACGGCGTCCCCGGCCGGTTCGCACAGAAGCTTGAAGAGCATGGAATAGGCCTCGCTGGTGCTCGCGGTGAGCACGACGCGATTGGCCTGCACCGTGACGCCCCGGCGCGCGAAGTCGGCCGAAACGGCCTCCCGGGCCTCCCGCTGCCCGAGCGGCGACGGGGAATACGTCAGCCCCGCTGAGGATGCGAAACCCGACAGCAGGTCCGGCTCGTAGTGGAACCCGGCGCGCGTCGGATTCGTGATCGTCAGGTCGAGCAGCCGTCGCCCGCTCGCGCGAAACCGCTCGATGGCCTCGGTGACCCGGTTGATGCGAAGGTCGCTCGGAACGCGCGAGGAGAACATGCCGTCCGGCCGATCGTACTCTGCACGCATCAATCGGACGTAGACTATTGTGCGCATGCCGCTGGACCTGACATTCGAGGAGCTGCTGCGCTACACGAACGACGAGCGTCTCAAATGGCGTCAGTGGTTCGCGGCACACCCCGAGGCACCGGGGCTGCAGCTCCAGCCCGGTGAGCGATTCCCGACCGTAGGCGGACTGATCGATCACATCTTCCTGGTGGAGCGCCGCCACCTCCAGCGCCTCACCGGCGAGGCGCTCTCGGATTCGACCGGACTGACCGGCAGCAACGCGCCGCCGCTCTTCGATTACGGCGCCTCGGTCCGGCGCGAGCTGGAACAATTCGTGTCAGTACTCGCCGAGGGGGAAGCCGATCAGCTGCGGACCTTCGAGGTACGCGACCGGCAGTGGCCGATGACCCCGCGCAAGCTGCTCTTCCACATCCTGCTGCACGAGATTCGCCACTGGGCGCAGGTTGCTCTGGCCGTGCGCCAGGCCGGACTCGCGCCGCCAGGAGACCACGACCTCTTCTACAGCCTGGCCCTGAAATAGGCGGATCGCCGGCGCTCGCCGATCCCGTCACACGCGCCGCCGCAGGAATTCGCTCAGCGCGCGATCGAACAACGGCTCAACCGGATGATCCGCGAGCAGCAGCGCGGCAGCCTGCCGCGAGCACCACCGCCGCTCGCGGACGCTCATCTCCTGCCACTTCGACAGCTCCTCCTGCACCTCGAGCACATAGACAACCACGACGAACTCGGCACCCCATTTCTCGTACGTGTAGGTGCCGACGCTGGCGCCCGCGATGCAGCCCTCGAGCCCCGCCTCCTCGTGCGCCTCCTTCAGCGCGGTTTCCTCGCTCGTCTCGCCGGGGTCGATGAAGCCCTTGGGGATGCCCCACGAGTCCCGCCCCTTGCGGCGGATGAGGCAGACCTCGAGCTGCTGCTTCAGCCGGCGCACCGGGATCACGGCCGCCTGGCGCGGTTCCGATTGGTTGGCTCGCAAGCTCTCAGCTCTCAGCCGTCAGCTCTCGGCATTTTCGCGGCCGGGATCAGGGTCGCATCCCGGACGCCGGACGCACGAGGCAGTCCACACGCTCGGACAAGTCCGCGTCCCGTGACCATCCGCGTCCCCGCCAACTCCGTGCGCCTCCGCGATGCGCGATGCCCCCACCCTCATCGGAGCGCCTTCTTGATCATCAGCACGACCACGTCGCGCGGGCGGAATGCATACGTGTAGGTCGGCCCGTCCGGACCGGCCACGAAGTTCACCGCCCCGCCCGTCTCCATGTTCTGCCAGATGGCCTCCGGCACGTCGGGCCCGAACGCCATCGTCACCGTCTGCGCCGTGTCGGCGTGGTTGATCCCGATCAGCACGATCGCGTCCTCCGATTCGAGGAAACGGGTCTCGACAACGCCCGCACCGGCATCGAGGCGGACCTCGGGCCCCACGCCGGCGCCTGCCGCGAGCGCGACCAGCAGGTCGCCGCTGGCGCGGGCCTGCTCCGGGTCCGCCTCGAACGCCGCCGCCGGAAAGCTGCCGACCAGGATGGCGCGCCCGCTGCCGTGCACCGACTCGACGACGGCCGGATCGCCAGGGGCCCCGTCTTCGCCGGGAAAGCGGGCCAGCACCCGCGTGCCCTGGCCCGTGATCTCGAGGTACTCGGCGAACTGGTGCCCGGCGACCGTCCGGCCGGCAAGCCCGGCCAGCGCGCCGTCGGCGGACGGCTCGACGACCATCGTGACGCGGTCGGCGGGCCACAGCGTCTTCTCGCGCGCCCCGAACACCTCGTCGAGTCCGAAGCCCGGGATCCTGGCGTTCGCGTGGCCCCGCTGGTCGTTCCACGCCGGGCGCGCCTCGCTGATGAGGGTGCCCCCGCCGCGCACGTAGGCAGCGAGCGCCTGAGCCGCGGGCTCCGACAGCATGAGCGGGTATGCGAGGAATACCGCCTTGTACGCGCCGGCCCGTCCATCGATCACGTCATCCGCGTGGAGGAAGTCGACCTGAATGTTGCGCTCGAACATCGCGCGATAGAACCCGAGCATCGAATCGCGGACGGTCGTGTCCGGCCCGACCCTGGAGCCACCAGCCATATATGCGAGGCGGCTGTACACCACGGCAACCTGCGAGGCACGGGGACGGAGCGGCGCGAAGAGCGCAGGGTTCCGGGACACGATGCCGGCGAACTCGCCTGCCGCTCGGGCGCGGTCGGTGAGGGTCCCGTCGAGCTCGATCATCCCGTAGCCGTTCGATGCATATCCTGAGCTCCTCGGGTACCAGGCGTGGTAGCTGATTGCACGCGCGCCGCGCGACAGTGCCGCCCAGCCCCAGAGGCGCAGGTCTGCGGCGGTGACGGGCGCAGTGACACGTCCGGCCATGGCTCCCTGCCCCGCCTGCAGCTCGCCAGCCCACCAGCCCCGACCCGCCGTCGCCGATCGAATCCCGTCGAGGGCCGCCGCCAGCCTGACCGGTGACCACGGCGCCGGCGCCGCAGCGTCCCGCGGATAGATCGAAGCGCCGTAATGATCGACCACTCGTGCCATCAGCCAGTCGTCCGGATTCCCGAACCCCGAGAGCGGGCTGAGGAGGACGGCCGGAGCATCGGCATGGCTGCCGACGGGCCGCGCGCCGCGGCCCGACGACGCGTCCGCCTTCAGCTTCAGATCCTCCTGCAGCTTGACGGCCACGAACGTCTTCCAGTCGATGAAATCCGAGTGGGAGAGGTCGGTTCCGTACCGCGGCGCCTCGACCTCCTCCCACGACGCGAACGTTCTGTACCACGCGCGATTCAGGCTGGAGACCGTGCCGTACTTCTTCGAGAGCCACTCGCGGAATCGGCGTTGCGTGTGCGGGCAGAAGCAGAACTCGACGGGCTCGTGGAACCAGACCCGGCTGACGATGTGGGGCTCGCTCCAGACGTCGAGGCCGTAGAAGGAAGCGTGAGCCGCCGCGCGTGCGGTCACGGCCTTGATGAAGGCCGCGACGTCCTGACGGACCCCCGGATGATCGAGACAATAGCCAGGCGCCGCCTGCGAGTCGATCCGGTCGCCGCGATCCGTGACGAAGCTCGCATCCGGGTACTGACGGGCGAGCCACGCGGGCGCCGACTCGGGGTACACCTGCACGATCACCGTCAGTCCGGCGCCCCCGGCGAGCGTCAGCAGCTGATCCAGCGCCTCGAACCGGTATTGGCCGCGGACGGGTTCGGTGGTGGCCCAGTCGACCCAGCCCCTGATGCTGTTGAAGCCGAGCGAGCGGATGGTCTGCAGGTCTCGCCGCCAGGCGTCACGCTCGGCAGCGGGCTCGGGAGCGAGCATCGGCGCCCGTGCCGTACCGCCGCCGTACCACACGCCGATGGGGACGAATGGCTGGGCCTGCCGGGTCAGCGGCGCCGAGGAGAACAGCAGAAGGCCAGCTACCGCCGCGATCGACCACACCCGCATCACGGGACATTGTAGTGAGATCGCGGCTCGCGGCTCCCGGCTCGCGGGCTGCACCTCGACTACAATCGAGGCACATGACGACGACTCCCGCCAGTCAGGACCTCGTGACGCTGGATGCGATTCGGGCCGCGCGGGAGCGCGTGAGGTCGGTCGCCCGGATGACCCCGCTGGTGGACGTCTCGGCGGCGGCCGGACGGCCGCTCTTCCTGAAGTGCGAGAACCTGCAGCCTGCGGGCGCATTCAAGATTCGCGGCGCGTACAACATGGTCGCGCAGCTCACGCCCGACGAGCGCGCGCGCGGGGTCATCACGTACTCGTCGGGCAATCACGGCCAGGCAATGGCGCTCGCGGCCCGGGCGCTCGGTGCCCCCGCCGTCGTGGTGATGCCCACGACAGCGCCACGCATCAAGGTCGAGGGAGCGAGGTCGTTCGGCGCCGAAGTGATCTTCGCCGGGACCACGTCGGCCGAGCGCCGGACGCGCGCGGAAGAGGAGGCCGCGGCCCGCCACCTGACGATGGTGCCGCCCTTCGACCACGAATGGATCGTCGCGGGCCAGGGCACGGCGGGGCTCGAGATCCTCGAGCAGTGCCCGGACGTGACGGCCGTCATCGCCCCCGTCGGCGGCGGCGGCCTGCTGGCGGGCGTCGCGGCGGCCGTGAAGCAGTCGAAGCCGGACTCCGTCGTCGTGGGCGTGGAGCCGTCGGGCGCCGCGAAGATGAAGGCTTCCGTGGACGCCGGTCGGCCGGTCACGCTGCCGAAAACGGAAAGCATCGCCGACGGCCTGCTGCCGGTGCGGCCCGGCGACCTCACGCTCGCGCACGTGCGCCGGTACGTGGATGCAATCGTCACCGTCGATGATGGTGCCATCGCCGAGGCCGTGCTCTGGATCATCGAGCACGCCAAGGTCGTCGCCGAGCCGAGCGGAGCGGTCACGACCGCAGCCGTCCTCACAGGCGCGGTCGACAGGGTGGTGCCGACGGACGGTCCGATCGTCGCGATCGTCAGCGGTGAAACATGGACCGCGCCCGGCTCGCCGAGCTCCTCGCGCGAAAGGCCTGAGACACCCTCACGCGGGCGCCGCGACGCTGTGGTCGGTCAGCGCCACCATGTGCGCGTGGCCCTGGCGCAGCATCCGGTCGAAGGCGGAGACCAGATCGGGATCGAACTCGGTCCCCGCGCGTTCGCCGAGATACGTCAGCACCCGCTCCAGCTCCCATGCGTCGCGGTACGGACGCTTCGTCCGCAACGCGTCGAAGACGTCGCACACGTGCACCAGGCGGCTGGCCATCGCGCAGGCACGCCCGTAGTGCATGGCCGGGTAGCCGCCGCCGTTCAGCATGACGTGGTGCTCGTAGGCCACGACAGCGGCCAGATCCAGCTCCTCGTCGCTCTCCATGATGATCCGGGCGCCGTCCACCGGGTGCCGGTTGATGATCGCCCGTTCGTCATCGCTCAGCTTCCCCGGCTTGGTCAGGACCTCGAGCGGGATCCGGATCTTCCCGATATCGTGCAGCAGCCCGGCGACGCCGTACGCGCGGACCTCCGCAGCGTCGCAGCCCATCTGCTCGGCAAGCGCCATCGCGAGCACGGCGACATTCAGGGAGTGGGTCGTCGTGTACTGATCGAACTCCTTCAGCTGCAGCAGCGGAAGCAGCATCCTGCGGTCGCTGTGCATTGCCACCGACAGCGACCGGACGACCGCCTCCGCTTCAATGAGGGGAACGGCGCCCCTCGACTGGACCTCCTGCTGAAGCCATCGCAGCGTCTCGACCTCCTCGCCGAGCGAGAAGTCGAGCGTGGCCACGGCCGGCGGCTCTGCCGGATCGCCTTCCGGCAGCCCCTGGAGCCCGACCGTGCCGAAGCGAACCCCGAGTGAGCGCATCTGGCGATTGTCGCTCGTATCCACGGCCGAAAGCGTGAGCCGCGCGAGTATCTCCTGCAGGAAGCCGTCGAACTCGTCCCGGCTGATCCTGCGCTCGAACTCCAGGCGCTGAATGCCCGCGTTCACCAGGCGGCGCCCCCACTGCCAGTCCCTCAGCTCGCGAAGGGGATCATGGCCGTAGACCACTTCTTCGCCGAGGAACGTGAAGGTCGGACGCACGGGCAGGTCGAGCAGCCCATCCAGCAGGTGGTACGCGCCGTCCACCGCCTTCTCCCGCGACGGGTGGCCCGTCGGATAGAGGGTCATCACCGCCAGCGCGTGCGCGAATGCGTTGAGGAAGGACGCGGGATCGCTCATGACGCCACCACGCGTGCGGCCGCGTCGCGGATTTCCGGATCCGACGACCCGGCTGCAAGCTCGAGCATCATCCCGGCCCGGGGATCCCGCGGCCACCCCGTCGCCAGGGCGCGCAACGCGGCCAGGGACAGGGGGGTGCGCGGCGCGAGCCTGGGCCGGCCCCGGAAGCTGCGGCCGCCGTCCACGAACCGCAGCAGCGGCTCGAGCGCCCGGCGATCGCGTGATGCCTCGAGTGCCCGGACCGCCAGCACCCGCACCTCCTCGGCAAGACCCGGATTGAGCGCCGCTGCGATGACCCGCGGCACCAGGGAAGCAAGGCATCCCTGCTGGAGGTGCGTCAGACCGAGCCGCAACACGCGGCTGTCGGAGTCATCCAGGGCCGTCTGGAGCGCCAGCGCGCGTTCGACTGGCAACGAGAGCTGCAGCTGAATCGCTTCGTAGCGCACCCGCGCGTCCCGGTGTCGGGTCCACGGCCCGGGCGAAAAGGAGGCCGGAAGACGACCCAGCCGCTGGAGCAGCACGAGCATGTTCCGCTGAACGTACCAGCGCTCGTCGTCGAGGCGCGCCGCCACGAGCGAGCCCACGTCGAGCTCCGTGCGCGCCAGGCGGTCGAGCAGCTTCCGTCTGACGGACCGGTTCTCCGTGTTCACGAGTGCGTCGAGCACTGTGGCATAGCCTTCGAGCGAGATGCCCGGGAACAGCCGGTCCAGGCTGTCCAGATCGGGCGCGCTGCGGGCAAGCAGGCGCGCAATCGAGGTCGGCGTGCGCAGGCGCGCCATCATCGCCTCCGCCGCGGAGCCGGAGCCTGCCGGCGGGGAGGCCAGCATCTCGAGGATCGATGGAAGCAGACCATCGGCGACCAGGCCGTCAATCGCCCGCTCGGCGAGCGGGCCGAAGGCGTCGATTTCGAGGCTCATTTGCACGATGCGCAACGCGTCCTGGTGATCCGCGTGCTGGACCGACGCGCGGGCGGTCGGTGCAGGTGCCGTCGTCGCCAGGTGCTGCAGCACCTTGCCGTAGGCGTCAGGGTTCGGATCGGCGAGCTGCCATTCCGACAGGAGCCGCTGGACCTGCTCGCGCAGCGCGCTGTCGGCCAGCGGCCGCACGTCCTGCTGACCGGCTTCCGCGTGCACCGCCAGTTTCGAGAGCATCCTGACCAGCCCGTGCGAGATCGTCTGGCCGCTGGCCTCGGCTGCAGCCTTGACGATCTCGAGCACGGCGTCGACGGCCATGCCGCCTGCCGCGTCGGCCACGAACGCGCGGCGCTGCGCGGTGTCGCCTCCCATGTCCACGAGCCGGCGCAGCGTCTCGGGTTTCAACGCGGCAATCAGCCTGGCCGTGCGCCTCCGCAGCGCGGCGGCCTCGGCGTCGGGCGCGGTCTTCAGCTCGGCAGCAATCTGCAGCATGTACCCGACGATGACCTGGTCGTAGGCGGCCGCCCCCTGGTGCGTGTCGATCGCCTTCGCCACCACGACAGGGTCGACCATCGCGTCCGGGCTCTCGCCCGGCTCGCACGCGGCCATCGACGCCCTGGCCAGCCCAATCCACAGCTCGGCAGCCCGTCCGCCGTCTGCCCCGCGCGAATCCGCGACGTCCGGCGCCGCCTCGACGAGCTCCAGCCGATCGAAGGTCAGCGGGTGTACGCGGATGTGGGGCCATTCGGGCAGGCGCTCCGCCAGGCCGAGGGCGCCGTCCCGCTCGGCGTCGCTGGCCAGTGCCACCAGTGCCGACCCGACTTCCCGGGCCTGCAGGCCGCGGGAGAAGCTGACCGCTCCGAGATGATGCCGGTGCAGCCCCTCGGCCAGCCGGCGCAGGACGGGCTGGGCGGAATCGGTGGCGACGCCCTCGATGATGAGCTGCCGCCGCGCGACGCCGAATGCGAAGGTCGAACGTGTCTCGAGGAGGCGCTCGGCCCGCCGCGTCACGCCCGCGACCGCCGGCCCCAGCGAGGGATGGCCGCTCGGGTACATGGCATGTTTGTGCAGGGCGATGGACAGTTCGACGAGGAACTCGCCGAGCTCCCGCGAAAGGGCGAGACGCTCGAGCTGCGGCGGCTGATGGCTCAAGAGAAAGATACCCGGGTCATGTATCGGCGCGAGCCGCCCGGGCCTTAAGGGGCTGCCGAACAAATACGCCCGGAGTGCAAGCGGCGGGAAGTGCGGGGGAGACACCGGTGGGCAAGTTGTTCACCATGCCATCTGGTAGACTCTTGCCATGCGGACAACCATCGATAAGGCAGGTCGGGTGGTAATCCCCTCGGTCATCCGCGAGCGCGCCGGGCTGCGGGCCGGCACCGAGCTGGAAGTCACGGTGGACGATTTCGGCGTCCGCCTCGAGCGGGTGGCGCAGGGGCCCCGGCTCGTGAAGGTGGGCCGGCGCACCGTCGCCAGACCGAGCGCGGCCGCGGGGACGCGTCCGGCGGTGGATGTGGCGGCCCTCATCGAGGACGAGCGCAACCGGTGGCCATGACGATCTTTCTCGACACGAGCGTGCTGCTCGCCGGGCTCATCGACTTTGGGCCGCAGAGCGCGTCGGCGCAATCCATCATGCACGCCGTCGCCGAAAAGACGATCACAACGCCGGCCACGGCGTGGCACTGCTGCCTGGAGTTCTACTCGGTCGCGACGCGCCTCCCGCCCGAGTACCGACTCGCGCCCGCCGACGCGTGCCGGCTGCTCGAGGAAGAGGTGTTCGCGCGTCTTGCGGTGCATGACCTGCCTCCTGGCGAGCGCCGAACCTTCCTGCGGGCTGCCGTCCGCGATCAGGCCGCCGGCGGGCGGGTGTACGACGCCCATATCGCCGAGGTCGCGCGCGCAGCGGGCGCCACCGTGGTGGTCACCGACAACCGCCGGCATTTCATGGCGGCGCTGCGACACGGCTTGCGCGTCGAGACCCCGGCGGAGTTCCTCGCGGGGCACAGAAGCCCGCGGTGACGCGACCAGGAGCCATTCCGCCAGGATACTGGAGGCCTGTTCCGCGCGTATCCGGACCTCTGACGGCCGTTTCGAGCGACCTCCCACAGAACCTTGACAGCTCCCTGCGGCTTTCCATACCGTTGGGCGCCCATCGAGAGCGCGCGTGGCCACGCGGTCGAGTGCGTGGGTAGCCTGATTCGACGCAGCTCCCTCGAGGGCGTGTTCGCTCGACGTTTCGGCCTGCTCGGGAGGAGACCGCCATGAACAGCGTGCATGCGCGGCGTCGTACCGTCGTCGGAACCCTGATCTCGCTCATCGGACTCCCCTCCGCGATTGCCGCCCAGGTGTTGTACGGGTCGATAGTCGGGAATGTCACCGACGAGACCCGCGGTGCAGTACCTGGCGCGACCGTCACCATCACGCACAACGAGACCGGGGTTGCACGGGAAGCCGTGACCGATGTCGCCGGCGCCTATCACTTCACCGCCGTTCCCTCGGGAACCTACACCGTCACCATCAAGGTCGACGGTTTTCGGACGTTCGAGCGGCGCGACGTCGCCGTGACGCTGAACAGCGTGACGCGCGTGGATGCGCCGCTTCAGGTCGGCCAGCTCACCGAGACCGTGACGGTCTCCGCCGAGAGTCCCATCCTGCAGACCGAGCGGGCGGAGGTGCGGGCGGAACTGAAGGCCCGCGAACTGGTGAACCTCCCGGTCTCCATCAACCGCAACTACCAGTACCTGTTCCGGGTGCTGCCGGGGTTCACGCCTCCCGCCGAAGCCCACTCGGTGCCGTCGAATCCGTCGCGCGCGCTGGTGTTCAACGTCAACGGCGCGAGCCGCAGCGCGAACAACATCCGGATCGATGGCGTGAGTACCACCAACATCTGGCTGCCGCACGTGGCGGCCTATGTCCCGGCGCTCGAATCGCTCGAAACCGTCAACGTCGTGACGAGCAGCTTCGACGCCGAGCAGGGGCTGGCGGGCGGCTCGGCCATCAACGTGCAGATCAGAAGCGGCACCAACAACCTCCGTGGATCGGCGTTCGAGTACTACACGAACGAGAACCTGCGGACCCGGAACTATTTCGCGCCGGCCGGGACGCCGAAGGGTGACTGGAGCTACAACCAGTACGGCGGCACGCTGGGTGGACCGCTCTCCCGCAACAAGCTCTTTTTCTTCGGGAGCTACGAGGGTACGCGCGACAAGCAGTCGCTGACGCGAACGATTTCGGTGCCGACCGAGGCCGTACGGCGCGGCGACCTGCGCGCGTCGTCCACGCCAATCTACGACCCGTTCACGGGCAGTCCGAACGGGTCGGGCCGGATTGCGTTTCCCAACAACATGATTCCGGCCGAGCGTCTGGATCCGACGGCGCAACGGCTGCTGGCGCTGATGCCGCTGCCGAACCTGACCAACCCGGATGGCACCATTCCGGAAACGAACAACTACTTCGTGCAGGCCCCGTTCGTCCTGAACCGTTCGACCCTCGACACCAAGGTGAACTGGAACGCCTCGGACAACATCAATGTCTTCGGCCGGTTCAGCGTGCTCGATTTCTTCACCGAGAATGGAACGAACTTCGGCAGGGAGCTGCAGGGGCAGCCCCTCGGCAGCAGCAATCCCGGCACGGGCGAGGGTAACACCTACAACGTCTCGGCGGGTGCCACCTACACCATCTCGCCAACGCTCCTGCTGGACGCGCACGTGGGTTTCGTGCGGATGAACACCGGCGTCGCGCAATCGGATATTGCCGAGAACAAGGGACTGGACTGGCTCGGCCTTCCAGGTACCAACGGGCCGAACGCGTACGAAGGCGGAACGCCGCTCTTCGATCTTGACACGTATGCCGACATCGGAACGACCGACACGTTCATGCCGTACTACCGGAGCGACGATCAGTACCAGACCGTGATCAACGTCAACTGGATGAAGGGCCGCCACAACATCAGGTTCGGCACCGACATCTACTATCAGGCGCTCAACCACACGCAGCCTGAGATCAGCGGCGGCGACAGCGTCGGAGCCCGTGGGGGGTTCCGATATCAGGCAGGGCCGACGCAGATCCTGGGAGGACCGAGCGGCAACCTCTACAACGCGTTCGCGTCGTTCCTGCTCGGCGTGCCGAACCGCATCGGCCGGTTGAAACTGGTGGAGCCCTACACCACCCGCAACTGGCAGTACAGCCTGTACATCCGCGACCAGTGGCAGGCGTCGTCGAGGATGACGATCTCGTACGGGACGCGATGGGAGTACTTCCCGGTGCCCACGCGCGCGCACCGCGGGCTCGAACGCTACGACGTCGACACCAACTTGATGATGATCGGCGGCGTTGGAAGCGTGCCGGAGGATCTGGGCGTCGAGGTCAGCAAGACCATGTTTGCGCCCCGGGTCGGGGTGACCTTCCGCCCGACGGAAGGCATGGTGCTCCGGGCAGGTTTCGGCATTACGAACGATCCCTACTCGCTCGCAAGGCCGCTCCGCACGAATCACCCCGCCGTGCTGAACCTGCTGCTCAATGCACCGAACTCGCTGGCGTTCGTCAGCCGGACCAGCGACGGCATCCCGTTGATTCCCGACCCCGACCTGGGGACCGGCCTCATCGAGGTACCGAGCCCGATTACGGTCTTCACCCTCGATGACAAGTTCGAGCGTGGCTATATCCAGTCGTGGAACGTGGCGCTCCAGAAGGAGCTTCGCTGGGGATTCGTGGGGGAGGCCGCGTATATCGGCACGCGCCAGATCGATCAGCTCGGCTTCCGCGAATTGAACTGGTCGCCGATTGGCGGTGGTCAGGCGGGACGGCAGCTGAACCAGAAGTTCGGGCGCACCGGTCAGACCCGGCTGATTGCACCCATTGGCGACAGCCAGTACGACGCGCTGCAGAGCCGGCTCGACCGGCGCTTCGCCAACGGTTTCCAGATCGCGGTCAGCTACACGCTGTCCAAATCGACCGGGATTGCCGGCAACGCCAACAGCGACGGCGCCCTGCGGATCAACATCCCGGAGTACTACGACCTGAACGAATCGCTGAGCGATTTCGACCGCACCCACAACCTCAATATCAGCACCATCGTCGAGTTGCCCTTCGGGCCCGGGCGGCGATGGCTGTCGGATGGCGGCGTGCTCTCGCACGTCGTCGGCGGCTGGCAGGTCAACAGCATCCTGAGCTTCTACAGCGGCACGCCGTTCAGCGTGACGGCCTCGGGGACGTCGCTCAACGCGCCCGAGAACGACCAGCGCGCCGACCAGGTGAAGTCCGAGGTCGAAATCCTGGGCGGCATCGGGCCCACCAGTCCGTACTTCGACCCGCTGGCGTTCGTGCCCGTCACCGAGGCCCGTTTCGGCACGGCACCCTTCAACGTGCTGCGCGGCCCCGGCGTGAAATCGTGGGACCTCGGCATCTTCCGGCAAGTGGCGCTGGCGGGGCGGATGAACCTGCAACTGCGCGTCGAGGCATTCAACGTGACCAACACGCCCAGGTTCTCCAATCCGGGCGGCAACGTATCCAATCTGCGTCTGAATCCCGACGGCACGGTGAACAACCTGAACGGCTACGCGGTCGTCACTGGCACACAGGATGGCAGCGAGCGTCAGGTCCGGTTCGGCGTTCGCCTGGGGTGGTAGCAGGCCGCCGTCGGAAGTAGCGGCTGGTCGTGGACCGCTATGCGGCTCGCAACGCGCACACTCTTTGCGCACAGCCGCATAGCGCTGCTTTGTCAGACTCGGCCCGGAAAGCGGTATGCTCAGGCACCGCGAGCGGCGCGTGACATGGGGCGAGCAAGGCGCGCCTGAAGCGTGACGGCCGCGCTGGGTTTGGACCCAGCGCGGGTCCCAGACCGCGAGGCGGAAGTCCCGTTTTTTCACGCCCGCGTCTGCCCGGGCTCGCCAGTGCAGGACGACGTCGCTGCCCGGAGCATGCGCTACTTCAATGGGATCCCGCGAGGCGCCCCGCCTGGTCGGCGCGAAATGCGTACAGGGCACTTCGCGTTCTGATGTAGATGGCATCTTCCGCGATCGCAGGCGTCGCCCAGACTTCTTCCGCGAGGTCGTTGACCGCGACGATCTCCCACTGTTCTCCGGATTTCAGGACCGTCACCTTCCCGCTCTCGCTGACCAGGAAGACCTTGCCGTCCGCTGCCACAGGGGACGAGAAGTACTCCTCGATGGCCGACTCGCTCCTCCCTGTCTTGAGTACCTCCCCGGACTGCGGATGCAGCGAGGTGATGATGCCGCCGGTCCTGACCACGTACAGCACGCCGTCATAGAGCAACGGCGCCGGCACGTTGGGGTAGGCCTTCTTCACCCTCCAGGCGATGTTCGTCGCCGTCAGATTGCCCGTGCCTCCAAGCCGGATCGCCGCCAGCCCATGGCCGACGGCGCTGGCATTGCGAATCGGGTCGTACTCGGCGCGATCGATCGCGCCATCCCCATTCGAATCCATCCACCCGAAATGCTCCTGAATGCCCGGCTCCGATCGGAGCTCCTCGTACTGAATCCGACGGTCGCCATTGGCATCGTACTGCTTGAGCCCCTCATCGAACGGCGGATAGGCCGGCTCGTCACCACCGGGCGCACTCACATACACCATGTCACGGCCAATGACCGGAACGCCTTTTGGTGCGTATCCCAGCTGCCCCACCCACCAGAGACGCCTGCCGGTATTCAGAGCATAGGCTTCCAGCGTGTGGGATCCCAGCACGAGCACCTGCGGCTCTCCGACTGCAGGCGAGTAGATCACTGGCGTGGCGTACCCTTCCACGGTGCTCGAGCGATCGCTCTTCCATCGCACCGTTCCGTCCCGCGCATCCACCGCGAGCACATGTGAGTCTGTCCGCTGGTCACAGACCATCACGAGCGTGCCGGACTCGAACACGGGCGAAGCTCCGATCCCATAGAAGGTGTTGAACGGGCCCAGGGGCAGCCGCCACCGCTCGCGGCCGTCAGGCCCGTAGGAAATCAACCCGAGCTCCGCGAAGAACACGTAGACATTCGTCCCGTCGCTCACGGGCGTGGGGGAGGCTGGATCATTGCCCTTGTAGATCGACATCTGCCGCGCGCGGGTGGCTTCGCGCCGCCACAGGAGCTTCCCGCTCGATCTGTCGAAACACATGGTGATCAGCTTGTCGCCTTCACTGGCAGTCAGAAAGATTCGATTGCCTGCGATGACAGGAGAGGATCGACCGAACGGCACCTCGGCCTTCCAGTACAGGTTCGTGGCCGGCCCGAACTCGGCTGGAAGACTGCTCGCTGTACCGACGCCGGAACCGTTCGGGCCGCGGAACCTCCGCCAGTCGGCCTGGGTGGCCGTTCCGATCAGAACGATCAGCACGAGAACCGGGACCGCCATGGGCCCTCCTGCGTTTGGTGCCGCCGGCGATGGCTGTCGCCGCCGCGCGCCGGCTCGATGAGCTCGCCTCGAGGATCCAGCCGTCGGAAGACCGACCCACCGCTCCGGCTCAGTCGGCCGGTGTGAGCACGTGCCCGGGCCGCGCGCCGGTGTGCTGCCCGTCGCGGACGACCGGAACGCCGTTGACGATGACGTGCGGCAGGCCGGCCGGATAGCTGTGCGGACGTTCGAAGGTCGCCGTGTCGGCGACGGTCCTGGGGTCGAACACGACCAGGTCCGCCGCGTAGCCTTCCTTCAGCACCCCGCGGTTCCCGAGGCGGAAGTGCGTGGCTGGCAGGGCCGTCATCTTGCGCACCGCCTCCTGCAAGGCGATCACGCGGCGCACACGCACGTACTCACCGAGCACGCGGACCGTGTTGCCGTAGCCGCGCGGATGCGGCACGCCCTCTCCTTCCACCAGGGCCCCGCTGTCGGACGCGAAGCCCACGTACGGGTGGGCCATGATGCGCTCCACGTCCTCGTCCGACATGAAGTGGTAGACCATCGAGGCGCCGCCTGCCAGCATCATCTCGCGCGCCGCCTCGAGCTGGGCATCGGCGCTGCCGGACTCCTTCAGCCGCTCGGCGACGCGATTCATGCGCAAACCCTGGAGCGACGGATCCGGCTGGTATTTCGCCACCGTCGCAAATGAAAGATCCTCGAGGCCTCGCTCGGCCAGCAGCTGCCGCATCTCCACCTTGATCCCGTCCCAGCTGACGCTGTCGCGCAGCCGCTTGGCGATCGCTTCCTGTCCGCCCTCGAGGACCCATGCGGGAAAGCGGATGCCGAGCGTCGAGCTGGCCGCGGTATACGCGTACTGATCGGCCTGCACCTCCGTCCCGCGGCGCCGCGCCTCGTCGATGAGGGCCAGGGCGCGGGTGCTGGCCCCCCACCGGCTCGGGCTGTCGACCTTGAGATGGGAGATCTGCACGCGGCAGCCCGCCGCCTCGCCGACGCGAATCGTCTCGCGCACGGCATCCTCGAGCGCCGTGCCCTCGTTCCGCATATGGGACGCGTACACCCCTCGGGAATTGCCGGCCTGTCTCGCCAGCTCGATGATCTCGGGGCTCCTCGCGTAGGTTCCGGGAACGTACTGCAGCCCGCTGGAAAAGCCGACGGCACCGTCCGCCATGCCACGCCACACCAGCGACTTCATACGCTCGAGCTCGGGGATGGTCGGCGCGCGATTGGCGCGGCCCATGACGGCGGTCCGGACGGTATTGTGGCCGATCAGCGTGGCGAAGTTCACCGAGACACCGGCATGGCGGATTCGCGTCAGCGCCTCGCCGATGTCGAGCGCCGACGAACCGCAGTTGCCCGCCACGATCGAGGTTACCCCCATGCGCACGAAGTTCTCCGCGCGCGGGTGCTCGGCCAGGTCGTCGGCGTGCGTGTGCACGTCGATGAACCCGGGCGCGACCATGAGCCCGATGGCACCGATGACCTCACGCGCGCGCGCACCAGGCAGCAACCCGACGGCGGCAATACGCCCGTTCACGACCGCGACATCAGCTCGGCGGGGCGGCGCACCCGTTCCGTCCACGACCTGGCCGCCCGAGATGAGCAGGTCGTACTCCTGCCCCGGCTGCATCCCTGACGGCGCCGTCGTCAGGAGAAACACGAGCCCCATGACTGCCCTCGGACGGGAAATGGGAAAGGCGAAATGGGAAGGCCAGCTGGACAGGAGCGAAGTATCCGTTAGAGGCCGCATGGGAGGACAGGTCCGTGTTGTCCGTGTTATTCCGTGGCGATGTTCTTCCGTGTTCGTCCGTGGCTGGCCACGAGGCCGACGACGACGACGGCTGCGACGCCGATCGGGTTGTGCCACAGGAACGAGATGCTGCGCGTCTCGGGATGGAACGCGACGAAGGCCACCGCGGTCATGCCGCCCAGCAGACCGGCGAACGCCCCATGGCCCCCGACCCGGCGGAAGAGCAGCGCGAGCACGAACACGCCGAGGAGCGAGCCGTAGAAGAACGACCCGAACCGGTTCACGACCTCTATGAGCGACCCCAGCCCCGCAGCGAAGGTGGCCACGACGCAGGCGAACAGGCCCCAGAAACCTGTGGCCATGCGCGAGACGTTGAGGTAGTGGGCATCCGTCGCCGTCGGCCGGAGCAGCCGCCGGTAGATGTCCATCACGGTAGAGGTGGCGAGCGAGTTCAGCTCGGCAGCGATGCTCGACATCGCCGCCGCGAAAATGGCCGCAATCATCAGCCCGACGAGCCCGACGGGGAGCCTCGTGGTGACGAAGGTCGGAAACACATAGTTGACGTCGGGGCCTGGCGTGTCGCCGGTGAAGTCCCGGTACCGATCGTCGCCGGCGACGTCGCGCACGAGGGCGGCGGCCCTGGCGCGAACCGCCTTCAACTGGTTGTTGGCAGCGAGGAACGCGATCCGCGCGTCGGCTTCCCCGGCCTCGTCGGCGGCGGCCAACGCCGTCGACGCGCTCCGGCGGGCGTCGAACGCCCGGGCGAACTCCCCCTCGAGCGCACGGAACTCGGCGGCCCGCCCGCTCCGCTCGACGCGCTCGGCATGGACGCGGTTAAAGAGCATCGGAGGCTGATTGAACAGGTAGAAGACGAACACGAGCACGCCCGTGAGCAGCACCAGGGCCTGGAGCGGAATCTTGAAGAAGGCGCTCATCAGCAGCGAGTGCCGCCCCTCGTCCACCGACCGTGCCGTCAGGTATCGCTGCACCTGGCTCTGGTCGCAGCCGAAGTACGACAGCATCAGGAAGAGGCCGCCGAGCAGGCCGGACCAGAACGTGTAGGTCTCCCGCACGTCGAACGTGAAATCGACGGTGTTCATGCGCCCCGCAGCGCCGGCCACGTGCAGGGCGTCGAGCACGCCCACCTCGGCGGGAAGACCCAGAATCAGCGCGGCGACGGCCGCGAACAGACCCCCGACGATCACGGCCATCTGCTTGACGTCGGTCCACGTCACGGCCTGGACGCCGCCCACCATCGTGTAAAGGATGGTAGGCAGCCCGATGGCGAGGATCGTCAGCGTCAGGTTCCACCCCAGCATGATCGAGAGGATCACGGCCGGGGCCGCGATGATCACGCCACACGACATCCCGCGCGAGAGCAGGAACAGGACGCTGGCGAGCGTTCTCGTCTTCAGGTCGAAACGCCGCTCCAGGTACTCGTAAGCCGTATAGACCCGCGCGCGGTAGAAGAACGGCACCAGGGTCACCGACAGGATGACCATCGCGATGGGCAGGCCGAAGTAGAACTGCACGAACCGCATCCCGTCCGCGTAGCCCTGGCCCGTCGTCCCGACCAGTGTGATCGCGCTGAGCTGGGTCGCCATCACGGACAGCCCGACCGCCCACCAGGGCAGGCTCCGGTTTGCGAGGAAGTAGCCTTCGACCTGGTGGGTGCCCCTGGTCCGTCTCACCCCGTCCCAGACAATCCAGACCAGGTACGCGCCGACCACGATCCAGTCGAGTGTGTGCATCGGCTTGGCGTGCAGTCCGCAGCGGCCCGGCGTTCGCGTTCCGCGCTCCCGCGACCTCGTGGCGGTCGCGCGATCCGTGGCTTCGCTTCCGGAGGCGAAAAGCGCCGCACTTGATAAGCCCGACCCGAGCCCGGCCGGCTCGCGTCGCGGCCCGCAGTGAGTCCGCTCGATCGCCGTCCCGCTGTCAGCTGAAGAACCGCTTCATGGCCCACAGCGCCGCGACGACGATGCATTCGGTGAGGATCGCCAGCGCGTACATCCGGCGCATCCCGGGCGTACTCGCGGTATCGTCCGGCTCGGGCATTGCGGCAGTATAGCTTGCGGCACCCGGCCGGGCGGATCGCGCCGGACGACTGGGGAAACGAGGCAGGAGGCCGCCGCCTCAGGCCATCGGAGGGGCGAGGCTGCTGTCAGTGGACGGCGAGAAGCGCGGGCGGGCCGCGCGCGCCGAGCCCACGATGAAGTCGGCGTGTGCGTCGACGTCGCTCGGGTTCACCCGGAGCGTTCCCGGCTGCTTGACGATCACCTCGCCTTCGCGAAGACTGACCTCCACGCGATACCGGCCGGGCGCAACCTTGAACGTGAAGCCTCCGGCATTGTTGGTCGTCGTCTGCTGACGCTCGCCGGTGTCGACGTTGACCACCTCGACAACGCGCCCTTCGATCGAGCTCGTGCCCTCCGGGCCACGGACCGTCCCGCTAATCGTTCCGGGGGTATCGGGACGCCGGGGAGTCGTGTCGATGACGGGCACGCCCTGCCGGCAGGCACCCGTTGGGAACAGCGCCAGCAGACCCGCGATCAGCGCGACCGTCGTCGCGGCTCGCCGCCCTTGCGCCCACATCAGGTTCATGACGAGCAGGAACGTGCAAGCCTGACGCCACAGAGACGCGCGGCTCAGGTCGGCGCGCCTCAGTATTGATCGGGTCGGCCTCGGCCCCGATTCAGACCGCCCCTGCCGAGCACAGCTCTTGCTAGGTCATCTGTGACACATGCCTAAGTCCGACCCTGCCCCTATCCGGATTCGGGCGGTTTATCCGACCCGACGCCCGGGTGTGCCGGAATAGGCCAGCGAAGAAGTTCTACGGATCCGCTTCGCATCGTGGACATTTTGCTCAGGGACGTCGCCGCGCGAGACGGCGTCGTACCTGTCGGCATACGGAACTTCTCGCCTGCCGAGGGCTGCCGTGACTTCGGGCTCGCCGTTCATCTCGGTCATCATCGCCTCCGCGAATCAGGGCCACCGTCTGGGTGAGGCCATCGCGAGCGTCTGGCGTTCCACGCGGCGCGACGTCGAGATCGTCGTCGTCGACGAAGGCTCGACCGACGACACGGCGACGGTGGCGAAGTCATTCGGCGGCGTGACATACGTGAGCCTGCGAGGGCGGGGACGGGCCAAAGCGCGCAACCGCGGCCTGGCCGACAGCCGGGGGCCGGCGGTCGTCTTCCTGGACGCCGACGCGCAACTGGCTCCCGGTGCGCTCGACGTCGGAGCGGCCGAGCTGGACGCGCACCCCTTGGCTGCCTTCGTCTTCGGCCGCTGCCGGAGTCCCGAAGGAAACGGGAGCGCCCCGGGCCGCCGTGAACGGCCGCGGCTGGATCGCGACTACTACCGTGAACTGCTGACGCGGAACTACATCGGCCGGACGTGCGCGGTGATGTTCCGGCGGACGGCCCTGGAGCGCGCCGGCGGCTTCGATGCGTCGGTCGAAGCCGCGGCTGACTACGGTCTGTATTTGCGAATCGCACGCATGAACCGGATCCACGACCACGGTCAGCTGGTGGCGGTCGCGCCCGAGTCGCACCACGCAGGATACGGCCCGGCAGGCACACTTCAGGACACGCTCACCGTCCTGCGGCGCGAGCGCCCGCTCATCGAGGCGGATCCCTGGCTGTTCGAGGCCTATCAGGAGGGCTGGCGACACGCCCGTGATTTCTACGGGGCCCGCATCGCCGGCGAACTGCACGCGCACCTGCAGGCGCACGAGTGGATCGGCGCCGTGAGGTCCACGCTCCAGCTCGGCTGGCTGC
Organism: Vicinamibacterales bacterium; assembly: GCA_035620975.1. Classification (GTDB taxonomy): domain Bacteria; phylum Acidobacteriota; class Vicinamibacteria; order Vicinamibacterales; family 2-12-FULL-66-21; genus DASPFV01. The sequence continues at coordinate 9,671 of DASPFV010000133.1, read as the reverse complement.
ACCCGCGCGCCATCGGTCAGCATGGCGCGCGCCGGCTCGCCGCGTCGGTGCACGGTCTCGTACCGCGGAGCCGGCGGATTCAGAGCTGAATCGCGGATTCCTCTTCCACGGGACGCCGACTTGTCCGCCGTAGCCCGAGGGCGAAGGCGGATCAACGCGGATTCACGCGGATTTCTCTTCGCATCGGTCGCGGATTCACACCGTTGTTCTGCTTGTCTGCCAGCCGTTCACCGGACGGCCCAGACCACCGTCGTCTCCTCGCCCTGGGCGAACCGCGCGAGCACGGGGAACCCGGCCCGTTCGGTCAGCGCCTCGTCGATCCGGACCTGATCCTCCCTCGAGTACTGCTCGAGGTGGACGACCAGGTATCTCACGCCGTCGTGCCTGAGCCGATCGAGCGACCGCTCATCCGGAAAGCCGCGCATCGCGCTGGCGCGTTCGAGGAATGATCGCGGGAAGTATCCGCTGTAGCCGTTGACGATCGGCTTCCAGTGAAACGTCGAGAGGTAGGCATACCGAGCTTCGGGACCGGGCAGCGCGGCCGGATCTCCCATCGGCAGTTCCGCGACCACGCCAGTAAGCTGCGTCGCGAGCCAGGCCTGGATCGCGGGAGCGTCGTTTGGAAACGGGGTGAGCCGGAGCGGCCGGACGCGATACTCGACGAGCAACGCTGTGCAGATCGCCACCGAGATCAGGACCTGCGCCGGCTGGCTGCGCGCGCCAACGAGGGCGCGCAGGCCGAAGGCGGCCAGAACGGCGAGCGCGAACGCGACGAAGATGCCCGCGCGCGAGAGCGCTCGCAGTCCCCGGAAGATCGGGATCTGCTCGCTGAGAAACGGATAGCTGTACCCCGAGAAGCCCAGCGAGAGCTCGAACGCCGCGGCGGCGACGATCAGGTAGATCAGCGGGACGAGCGACCTGCGCGTCTGCAGGAGCCCGACGATGCCCAACAGGAAGGCCAGTGCGCCCGGGAACAGGCGCCGCTCGGGACGGCTGCGCCCGCTGAAGCCGCTTCCCCATATCGCGTTGTCGGGCGTGGCGACCAGGTAGTTCGAAGGCCGCGCGCTGAAGGTGAGAATCTCGGCGTCGGATCGCATGCCCACATGCCGGCTCGTTGCGAGGTACGGGAGCGCGTAGGCGCCGCAGACGATGACGGCGAGCAGCGCGCCGGGGGCAAACGCCCGCAGGCCGGACAGGATCGTTGCGCGCGAGTCGGCGAGCAGGAGCATCCCGGCGAGGGTTCCGATGATCGACAGGAACACGCCGTAGTAGATGCATGACAGGAACTGGAGCGAGAAGAAGACGCCGGTGAGCACGCCGAACCGCATCGCTCGGGTCTCGACGGTGCGGTGCATGGCCCAGAACGCCCAGGGCATCCACGTCGTCCACTGCAGCTCCATGTGCATGTAGTGGTCGAAACGATAGGGCACGAACGCGAAGATGATTCCCGCCGCGATGCCCGCTGCCGGGCTCGTGGTGAGCGATCGAGCCAGCACGAACATGCCGGCCCCCGAGCTGACCATGGCTCCGAGCAGAAGGAGGTTGTGGATCAGCATGGGCGGCAGCCCGATCCAGGCCAGCGGCGCCGCCAGGACGCCTTCCACGAGCATGGCATCCGAGAACGTCAGGGTGCGTGGCTCGGGATGGAAGATGTTCCCATCGAAGAATCGCGCAGGAGCGTTGGCCAGCGCGTGGGCCATCCACTGCAGCCGCCACATATTGAAGTAGACGTCCTGGTGCTCGCGTGCGCGCGTGGCAAGGTGCAGCACCTGCGGCCAGGTCATCACGGCCGTGAGCGCCACGAAGAGCAGCGTGACGAGCCACGTCTGCCGCCGCATCCGCGTGGGCCGTCGATGGTTCCCGGCGCTCACACCTCGATTCCAATCAGCTGCATGAGCCGGAGCGCGTTCCGCGACGTGGCCAGGCCCGGGCGCAGACGGTAGTCGAACCGCATCGCGCCGGACTCGTCCACGGTCTCGGTGAAGTGGACCAGCCGCGCGGACGATTTCAGCGGGTCTTCGGCGGCGAGGCCGAGGTCGTGGGTGGTCATCGCGCCGATGGCGCCCGCCTCCAGCAGGTGGCGCGCCACTGCCCGCACGGCGATGGCGCGCTCCACGCTGTTGGTGCCCTGCAAGACCTCGTCGAGCAGGTACAGCAGCACGCGATCGCCGCGCTCGTGCTCGGCCGCGTCGACGACCCCTTTCAGCCGGCCGAGGGCCGCCATGAAATACGAGAGCCCCAGTTCCAGCGAGTCCTGGACGCGGATGCTGGTCTGGAGATCGCAGGCAGGCAGCGCAAGCCGGTCGGCGCAGACGGCGGCGCCAGCCTGCGCGAGCACGACGTTCAACCCGATCGACCGGAGGAGCGTGCTCTTGCCTGACATGTTGGAGCCCGTCACCAGCACGATCGACCCTGGCGGACCGATGGTCAGATCGTTGGCGACGCGGCGCCCGTCGTCCAGCAACGGGTGGCCGAGGCCGTGAGCGTCGAGGACCGGCTCGGGGACGAACACCGGGACGGTCCACGCCGGGTTGTCGCACTGGAGGCCAGCCAGCACCGCCAGCGCGTCCAGATCGGCCAGCGCCGCCAGCCAGCTCCGGACGTGGGATCCGGTGTGCCGGCGCCACCGCTCGAGCGCGAACACGACGTGGAAGTCCCAGAGCGTCAACGCCTGAACGGGAAAGTGCAGGAGCGCGGCGCCGCGGCGCAGCTCTCCGAAGGCAAGAATCCGGTTCAGCCGGCGCATGCACGCCGGCGCCGTGGCATGCTCCGCCCTGAGCTGGTCGCGGATGGCGCCGAGTCGTGGCGCCTGCCCCGGCACGGCGACCGCGTGCTCGAAGAGGCCCGCATACCGCTGCAGCGCGTGCTCGCCGGCATCGGCGCGATCCAGCGCCGTCGAGACACGGCCGGCCAGCGCGAATGAGAGGACGATGCCCGCCAGCAGCGGGCCCGACCAGATGGCCACGTCGACCACGCCGGCAGCGTGGAGGCCGATGCCTGCCCAGAGCGCCACGAGGATCACGACGACAGCGATACGGACCAGGCCAGCGCGCGCCCCGAAGAGCTCGCCCCCCTCGGCCCACGCCAGGAAGCGATCGATCTCGATTTGCCGCGCGGACGCGGCGAGGACTCCGTGCGCCGCCAGCTCCTCGCGCCAGACCTCGAGCGGAGCAAGAGCGGCGACTGCCTGCTGACGCTCTCGGACCTCGGCCGGCGGCGCAGCCATGAGCAGCCAGTCGGCGAGGATCCGTGCACCGCCGGGGGTCGCCGCGGGCCCGAGCCACTGGAAAAGAGACGCGCGCCCGAACAGATCGAGATCCTGCGCGTAGGGGTGGTGACCAGGATCCACGCCGGCCGGCGGCTCTCCGGGCGGCAGGCGCGCCCAGTCGCGTTGCAGCCGCGCGACGCCACGATTGCATACCGTCCGGAGGGCATCGAACCACGCGACGCGCGCCTCGACACGGGCATGCCACACCACCAGCGCCGCAAACGCGGCAAGGAGGGTCAGAGCGGCCACGAGCGGTCCCGGGGTGACACCACGCGCCAGCGTCCAGGCGAGCAGGCCGAGCGCCGGGAGAAACGTCGCAAGGCGCATCCTGGAGATCCGCACGGACCGGGCCTGCTCGACTGCTCGCGCCCGCGCATGGGCGGCTGCACGGCTCACGTACCGGCCGTGCGCATCGGGTGCGACCGCGGTCACGCGGCCCGCTCCGCTCCCGCCGGCTTCACTGCCGCGATATTGAGCCGCCAGTAGTCGAGCGTGAACGCGGGTGTGTCGCCGGCCGCCTCTGCTGTGAGCGCGGCAAGGAAACCGGGGCGCTCCGCTTCCGGCAGACGGTCCACGTGGTGGCGCACGCAGACACAGGAGAGGAAGTCGGCGTACCGCTCCGCGTCAGGGAGCGTCGTGGGTGCTGCTTCGAGCGAGACGTCGATCGCGGTGAATCCGGCATGCCTGAGGCGCCCGATGGTCGTGGGGACGTCGGCGAACATCCACGGATCACTCCAGCCGACGAAGTGGCGGGCATATCGCGGCGACTGCATCAGCCGGTGCGCCCGTTCCAGCAGGACGGCGAGATTCGGCCCTCCGCCGCACTGCGCGATGAGCCGCCCTCCGGGCGCGAGCGCCCGTGCGATGCTGGCGAAGAGCGCGTCGTGATCGCGGACCCAGTGAAACGTCGCCGTGCTGAACACGGCGTCGAAGGCGTCGACGAAGGGAAGGGCGGCGGCGTCCCCACGAACGTAGCGGATGCGCGGCGGCGCCGCATCGAGCTCGTGGGGGCCGAGGACGACTCCCGCGTGGCGCCGCGTGGCCTCCTTCAGCATGGCCGCGGAGCGGTCCAGGCCGACGACCAGGCCCGGTCCCGCCCGCGCGAGCAGCTCCGCCGTCAGGCGCCCGGTTCCGCAGCCGATATCCAGGATGGACTCCCCGGGCAGCGCCGCGAGGCGGTCCAGTACGCGCTGGCCCCACTCTCGCTGCGGATCGGAGAGCCGGTGGTAGCGTTCAGCGTCCCAGTCCATCCCGCCGCTCCGTCCTGGCGCAGCATTCCACGCCCGGGGGGTGTTGATGTACAGTCCCGGCTCCATCTCACGCCGTGCACCGCAGCGAGGTCTCCATGCGTGCGCCGATCCTGATTCTGGCCCTCACCGCGGCCTCCCTCGTCAGCGCGTCAGGCCAGGTCCGTCCGCGCGACACGCAGGGGAGCCGGCACCTGGGCGACCTGCCTTGGACGGACGCGGAACCGCTCTTGACGCCAGCCGCTGTCGTGGTCATCCCGCTCGGCGCTGGCAGCAAGGAGCACGGACCGCACCTGAAGCTGCGCAGCGACGAAACGCTGGCTGAGCACCTCATGGAGCGGGTGGCCCCCCGCGTCACGACCGTCATCGCCCCGACGCTGACGTATCATTATTATCCCGCGTTCCTCGAGTATCCCGGATCGACGTCGCTGTCGCTGGCCACCGCGCGCGACCTGACGGTCGACGTGGTGCGGAGCCTTGCGCGCCACGGACCGCGCCGCTTCTACGTGCTCAACACGGGCATCTCGACGCTGCGACCTCTCGAGGCGGCCGCCACCACGCTGGCCGCGGACGGGATCCTGCTGCGGTACACGTCGATCGAAGCGCGGCTCGCGCCGGCGGCTCGCCGGGTTGGCGAGCAGGAGGGTGGCAGCCACGCCGACGAGCTGGAGACGTCGATGATGCTGCACCTCGACCCGGGCTCCGTCGACATGAGCAAGGCTGTCAAGGATTTCGGTCCGCGGTCGACGCCGTTCGCCTTGACGCGCCGGCAGGGGGGCTCCGGGACCTACTCGCCGAGCGGCGTCTGGGGCGATCCGACGCTCGCCTCCGCCGGCAAGGGGCGCGTTCTCGTCGACACGCTCGTCTCGGGCATCGTCGACGACATCGCAGCGCTGCAGGCTGCACCATTGCCGTTCCCCTCCGCCGGCGCGTCGCAGCTCCGTCGTCCGGATCCGACGGCAGCGTCGGCGCCGCAGGACGAATGTTCCCCGGGGGACGAACGATCGATACGCGCCATCGGCAGCTTGTACGCCACGCACTGGGCCAACGGCGATGCCGAGCGGCTGGCCGGCCTCTGGGCCCGCCAAGGAGATCTCGTGCATCCCGACGGCTACGTCGAACGGGGGCCGATGGTCATACGACAGAACCGCGCCGCGCTGTTCGCCCGGCGGGCGTATCGCGGCACGCGGCACCCGCTCACAGTGATGGGCGTGCGCTGCCTCGCCAGCGATGTCGCGGTCGCCGACGGGAAATGGGAGCTCCGCGGCGTGACCTCCGACTCCGGCGAGGCGATGCCCGACACGCAGGGACTCTGCACGCTGGTGGTGAAGCGCACTGGCCGCACCTGGTTGCTCGAGGCGTACCGCTACACGATTACCCCGCACGGGCCCGCGACGCCGACGCTGCTGAAGCGGCCCGGCTACCCCGGAGGCGGCAGCCAATAATGGTCGATTGCGCGGAGTAAGATGGCGCATGCCTCGAACCTGTATTGCCGCGCTGATCGCCCTGCTGGTCATCGCGATCGGCCGGGATCCTGTCCACACGCGCCAGCCGGCTGCATTCGACGTGCTGATTCGCGGGGGGGCGGTCTACGACGGAACAGGGGCGGCGCCGCGCCGGGTGGACGTCGGCATCCGCGGCGACCGCATCGCAGGCATCGGCCAGTTCGCCGATCACCCCGCCACGCTGACGATCGACGCCGCGAACCTCGCCGTGGCGCCCGGGTTCATCAACATGCTCTCGTGGTCCACCGAGTCGCTGCTCGCCGACGGGCGATCCCAGGGCGAGCTCCGTCAGGGCGTCACGACCCAGATCTTCGGTGAGGGATCGTCGATGGGCCCGCTCAACGAGGCGATGAAGAAGCGCCTTGTCGAGCAGATGGGCGACATCAAGTATGAGATCACGTGGACGAGCCTGTCGGAGTACCTCGGCGAGCTGGAACGCCGGGGCGTATCGCAGAACGTGGCCTCATTCATCGGCGCCACGACGATCCGCGAGCACGTGATCGGCCTCGAGGACCGGAAGCCCACGCCGGCGCAGCTCGAGGAAATGCGGCGCCTCGTGCGCGTGGAGATGCAGGCGGGCGCACTGGGCATCGGGTCGTCGCTCATTTACGCCCCGGCCTTCTACGCACGGACCGAGGAGCTCATCGAGCTGTGCAGGGTGGCGGCGGAGTATCGCGGCATGTACATCTCGCACATCCGGAGCGAGGGCAACCGGCTGGTCGAAGCGGTCGAAGAGCTCATCCGGATCGCGCGCGAGGCTGGAATCCGTGCCGAGATCTACCATCTCAAGGCTGCGGGAGAGGCGAACTGGCCGAAGATGGACAAGGTCATCGCGATGGTCGAGGCCGCCCGGGCCGGCGGGCTCCGCGTCACCGCGGACATGTACACCTACACGGCGGGGTCCACGGGGCTCGACGCCGCCATGCCGCCCTGGGTGCTCGACGGCGGCTACGACGCCGCCTACAAACGGCTCGCCGACCCCGGGGTGCGGCGGAAGATCGCGGCCGCGATTCGCACGCCGACGAACGAGTGGGAGAACCTGTACCTGGCGGCTGGATCGCCTGATCGCGTGCTGCTCGTCGAGTTCAAGTCCGAGCAGCTCAAGCCGCTCACGGGCAAGACGCTCGCCGAGGCCGCGCGTCTCCGGGGTGAGGATCCCGTCGAGACGATCATGAACCTGGTGCTCGAGGATCGCTCACGCGTGGGGACGGTCTACTTCATGATGTCCGAGGACAATTTGCGCAAGCAGATCCGACTGCCCTGGGTGTCGTTCGGGTCCGACGCGGCCTCCATGGCGCCGGAGCTGCCCTTCACGCGGTCGGCCACGCACCCGCGGGCCTACGGCAATTTCGCCCGCCTGCTGGGACGCTACGTCCGCGACGAGAAGGTCATCACGCTCACGGAAGCCGTTCGCCGGCTGACGGGGCTGCCCGCGTCGAACCTCGAGCTGGATCGCCGCGGCTTCCTCCGCGAGGGCATGTTCGCCGACGTCGTGGTGTTCGACCCGGCGATGATTCAGGACCGGGCGACCTTCGAACAGCCGCACCAGTACGCGCTCGGCGTGCGGCACGTGCTCGTCAACGGCACGCCTGTGCTCGAGGATGGCGAGCACACGGGCGCGAAGCCCGGGCGCGCGCTCCGGGGAGCGGGACGGCGGGATCAGCCCCCAATCCTCGCCACTCGCTGACCCGCCACTGGCCAGGTCCCGGCGCGCCAACGGAGCACATGCGGATCGACCATCAGTACTGGCATTCCCCGCGCCTGGGGCACGACATGGGGCTGGCCATCTTCGGCCACTGGGGGCTGCCCATGCTGGCGTTCCCAACGAGCCACGGCGACGAATGGGAACTGGAACGTCACGGACTTGTCGCCGCGATGGCGCCGTTCATCGAGGCGGGTCGCGTGAAGCTGTTCTGTGCCGGGTCCAACAACCACGAATCCTTTCTCGACCGCAGCGCGCACCCCTTCCACCGGAGCTACCGCCAGCGCGTGTTCGACGAGTACATCCGCGACGAGGTCGTGCCGTTCATCTACGCGAGCTGCCGGACGCCAGGTATTCCGATTACGACGATGGGCGCGTCGCTGGGGGCATACCACGCGGCGAACACGCTCTTCCGATACCCCCACATGGTGAAGCGCTGCTACGCGCTCTCAGGCGTGTACGACCTCCGTCGCTTCATGGACGGCCTCTATGACGACAACTTCTATTTCCACAACCCGGTGGACTACCTGGCCCATCTGACCGACCCGTGGATTCTGGGCCAGCTCGCCACGTGCGAGATCAGGATCGTGACCGGCTCGGGACCCTGGGAGGACAGCCGGCCTTCGTACGCGCTCTCGGAGACGCTGGCGCGCCGGGGCATCCGGCATCACCTGGATGACTGGGGCCCGCGCGGAGGGCATGACTGGCCGTACTGGCAGGAGCAGATGCGGCAGTATCTGGGGAGCTGGTAATGGGGACCGGGGATCGGGCGGGGGTCAGGCCGGATCGCTCAAGTCAAAGCGGTCCAGGCGGTAACGGCCGCCCTCGATCACCTGCTCGTCGTCGATCCAGACGTTGCAGTCTCGCGTCAGCACGTCGACGTGCGTGCGGGACGCCCACGTGGCGTGCGTCTGGCTGCCGTACGGGTCGCCGAAAGCCAGGTGCACGCCCGGCACCTTCTCGTCCTGCAGCAGGACGCCGATCATCTCCCGCAGGCCCAGATTCGTGCCGAAGGCGAGCTCACCGACCCGTTCGCTGTTCTCGTCGGTGTGGCAGTAGCTCCAGAAATCGCGCTCGAGATCCTTGCGATCACACCGCGCGGAGGTCAGCCGGCCGCCCTGAATCTCGAGCACGAGCGGCGTGCGCTCGAGCGTGCCGTATTTCGCGTTGAAGTAGTCGCCGGCCGTCCCGTCGCAGACGAACGTGCCGTCGACCGAACCCGGAGTGGTGAACACCTCACCGGCCGGCAGGTTGGACCAGTAGCGCGGGTTGATGAGGCCGCTCGTCTTCACCCAGGCCAGCGCGGGATCGAATACGGCCGTGAAGCGCGTCCCTCCTGGCGAGCTGACGGTCAGCCTGCTGGCTTCGGGCATGCGCTCGCACAACTGCTGGCTCAGGCGATCGACGCGCCGGTAATCGGCGCGCATCCCCTCGCACATGATGCGAGGGGTGACGCCCACCATGTGGGCATACCGGATGCGCCGCCGCTCCACCACCGAAACGATGGCCATCCGTGAGGCGAGCTCCCCTTCCCGCGGCTGCACGCACAGGATCCCGGCGTCGGCCTGCTCGAGCGAGGTGAGGATCTCCCGCGGCGCCACCTGGAGCGGACGCTGCGCCAGCGCTTCGACCAGGAGCGGCCTCGTGTCGGCCCCCCGTGCGAGCAGCGCGGCCTCGAGGCTGGCCGCGACGCTGCGGCTGGCTTCGTCGGCGATGAGGGCGACGCGCTCGCCTGATTGAATCGCCAGACACACGTCGACCGCGTTGCGCGCGCCCGGCATCAGTTCCGCCACAGGTGACCCGAACACCATCAAAGGGCCCTCTCTCCTCGCACGGGACCCGTTCCCTCGTCCATTTTAACCGCCCTGCAGGTGGGGCCACAGGTGGGGTCAGGTCTTGCATTGACGTACGGCCGGTCGATCCAGCGGCCGTACGTCAATGCAAGACCT
>DASPFV010000132.1:0-3346 GCA_035620975.1 Vicinamibacterales bacterium | reverse complement strand
GGCATGGCTGCTCTCGGTGGCGCAGTCGGCGGCGAAGGACTGGGCGGCGTTGCCCAGGTGAACGTGGGTGTCGATGAGCCCCGGCAGGACGGGCCGCCCGCCGGCGTCGAGCGTCCGCCGCGCGCCGGCGGTCTCGCCGGGCGCGAGCACCGCCACCACGCGGCCCTCGCGGATGACGAGGCCACAGTCGACGAGGGCGTCGGGCCGAACGACCCGTGCGTCCCTGATGAACAGGTCGGCCGTCACCGCGTCAGGCCGAGCCGAGGATCTCGCCGTACGCGTCGGGACGGCGGAACTTGAAGAACCCCCACAGATCGCGCGTGTCGTCGCACGCGCGGGGGTCGATGTCGGCGTAGAGGATCTCGTCGGCCTTGTCTCCGGCCCGCCCGATGACCGTGCCGCGGGGATCGATGAAGACCGCCGAGCCGAAGTAGGCGCGGCCGGCTGGCCCGCCGACGTCCGGGCCGACCTTGTTGACGCCGCCCACGTAGAACATGTTGGCGATGGCGTGCCCGCGCAGCTCGACCTCCCACACCTCGCGGATCCAGTCGCGGTAGGTCGCGGTGGGCACGACGACGAGATGCGCGCCCTTGAGCCCCAGGATGCGCGCGGCCTCCGGGAAGTGGCGGTCGTAGCAGATGAGCACCCCCAGCTTCACGCCGAACGGCGTGTCGAACACGGGGAAGCCGAGGTTGCCGGGCGCGAAGAAGAAGCGCTCGTCCGCGGGCGTCTCCCCCGGCGTGACCGTTCGCAGTATCTGGGGGATGGACATCTTCCGGTACTTGCCCAGGAGCCGGCCGTCGGGGCCCAGCACGGCGGCGGTGTTGTAGAGCGTCTCGCCGTCCTTCTCGTACAGCGGATAGACGATGACGGTGCCCGTCTCACGCGCCACGCGCGCCAGCCGGTCCACCGACGGACCGGGAATGGGCTCGGCCGTCTCGAACCATCTCCGGTCCCGGTCGAAGCAGAAGTAGATGGTCGTGGCCAGCTCCGGAAAGCAGATGATCCTGGCCCCGTTGCCGGCCGCCTGTCGTGCCAGGTCCTCGGCCTTCCGGACGTTGATCTCCTTGGACTCGTGACCGCTGAACTGTACGAGGGCTGCGCGGACCATGTCGAGGCCACCTCCTCCGAGCGTGCCTTCTGTGGTGCGCAAGGATCACGCCGATGGGCGGCCGGCGTCAAGCGCCCGACGCGTGCGCCATGCCGTCCGAGGAACGCGGACCCCGGGCGCTCGCGTCCGGCGCGCTGGACAACGTGGTCGACGTGGCGGACTACGTCGTGTCGGAGCTGTTGCCGGAGGAAGTCTTCTGGGGGTAGAGCGGGGGGCGAGCAGGGGCCCAGGGCCGATAAACGTCCCCGCGATCGATGCGGCCCATCGCGTCGTACGCGGCGTACTTGTACAGGTCGGACAGGCTCGGATAGTTGAAGCAGGTATCGATGAGGGTGGAGCAGGTCGCTCCGAGCGTCATCGCCACGAGTCCGGCCGCGATGAGCTCGCAGGCGTTGTCGCCGATGACGTGGACGCCGCGCAGCCTCTCATCCGGCAAGGAGAAGAGCAGCTTGAGCAATCCGCAGTGCTCGGCGATGAGCATGCCGCGCGGGTTGGCGTCGTACCGCCAGCGCCCCACCGTGTGCGCCACGCCCTTCGCGAGCAGGCCCTGCTCGGTCTCGCCCACCATCGAGATCTCCGGGATCGTCCAGATCCCGATCGGCAAGAAAGCGCCGACGCCTGCCATGGAGTTGAGGCCGGCCGCGATGTCGTTCAGGCGGAAGCGGCCGCCGAAAGGGAAGGCGTGGTCCATCGCCATCCGCGCCTCTTCCATCGCGGTCGACGCCAGGGCGTGTCCGCCGATAACGTCGCCGGCCGCATAGATGTGCGGGACGTTGGTCTGGAAGTGCTCGTTCACCAGGAGCTGGCCGTGCTCGTCCAGCCGCACGCCGGCATTCTCGAGCTTCAGGGCGGCCACGTTGCTGCGGCGGCCCAGCGCCACGAGGAGCGCCTCGGGCGCGAGCTGTTTGCCCGAGCGGAGCTGAAGCGTCAAAGCCGGGGTCGCATCGACCCGCTCGACGAGGTCCGGCATATGGAACTCGACGCCGAGCGACTCCATCCCCTCGCGCAGCATGGTGCTGATCTCGTCGTCGGCGAATGGCAGGATCCGCTCGCCGGAGTTGATGACCCGCACCTCGTCCAGCCCCAGCACCTTGAAGAGGCAGGCGTACTCGCAGCCGATGGTGCCGCCCCCCGCGATGGCCAGCGATCGGGGGAGCCGCTCCATGTGCTGGATCGTGTCCGAGTCGTACACGCCCGGCCCGGCGAACGGGATCGTGGAGGGGCGGTGCGGCGTGGAGCCGGTCGCGATGAGTATGACGCCGGCCTCGAGGAGCCTCGGCTCCGTCTCGCCGTCAACCCTCACCGTGTACGCGTCGACGAAGGTCGCTCGACCGTGATGCACGTCGACGTGGTGGCGCTCGAGGTTGGCCGCGATCCACTGATTGAGGTCTTTGCGCACCGCGTGACCGCGGTGCATGAACCGGTCGATGGTCAGGGTGCCATCGTAGGCCAGGTTCAAGCCGTGGAGGTCGCGCTTCTGGAATCCGGACAGGTACAACGCCGTCTCTCGCATCGCCTTGCCGGGGACTCCGGTATTCACCACGGCTCCGCCATAGCTCGGAGCCTGCTCGACGAGCGCGACCTTCTTGCCGAAGTACGCCGCCTTCGCGGCGCCCTTCTCCCCGGCCGGACCCGAGCCGATTACGATCAGGTCGTACTTGGCGCGTTCCACATCACCGCCTCGCAGTGCCGCGGGCTCGGCGATTGTCAGAGAATCTGCCCCAGCTTTGGCAGGAGGAGTCTATCAGACGGCGCCGCATTCGGCGTCGAGGCCTTCAGGAGATCGCGCTTCTGGAATCCGGACAGGTACAGCGCCGTCTCTCGCATCGCCTTGCCGGGGACTCCGGTGTTCGCCACGGCTCCGCCATAGCTCGGAGCCTGCTCGACGAGCGCGACCTTCTTGCCGAAGTACGCCGCCTTCGCAGCGCCCTTCTCCCCGGCCGGGCCCGAGCCGATCACGATCAGGTCGTACGTGGCGCGTTCCACATTACCGCCTCGCGGTGCCGCCGGGCTCCGCGATTGTCAGAGAATCTGCCGCGGCTTTGGTAGGAGGAGTCTATCAGCATCGACAAGAGCGAAGCCAAGCCTGCGGCCGGCTCGAGCCCCAGCCCCTCAGGGATGCGCATCCCACGGCGTGGACGTCAGCCGCAGGAACCGGGCCGCGTTCTCCCACATCAGCTTCTGGATGGCCCGCTCGCCCAGCACGGAGCGCCAGGCGATCACAGTGTCGACGTG
>DASPFV010000131.1:0-2200 GCA_035620975.1 Vicinamibacterales bacterium | reverse complement strand
AGCCCGTGAGCCCCGTGAGCGGAAGCCGTGAGCCGTGAGCCGTGAGCCGTGAGCCGGAAGCCGTGATCGGAAGCCATGAGCCCTGAGCCGTGAGCCGGAAAACCGTGAGCCGGAAGCCATGAGCCGTGAGCGGAAGCCTTGAGCCGTGAGCCGTGAGCCGGAGGTTAGAATATCCCCCATATGCTTCCGACCATCGACTGGCAGGGCGACGTGATTGTCATGGTCGATCAGCGCAAGCTGCCGGGTCAGGAAATCTATGTGCGCTGCCGCACGGCCCAGGAGGTCGCGCGCGCGATTCGGACGATGGTGATCCGTGGAGCGCCGGCCATCGGCGTATCTGCCGCGATGGGGATCGCGCTCGGCATGCGCCGCAGCACGGCGAAGGGAACGCGCCAGTTCGCCGTCGAGTTCCAGAAGATCTGCGACATGATGGCCGCGACCCGCCCCACCGCCGTGAACCTGTTCTGGGCCATCGACCGCATGAAGCGGACCTTCGCCGAAGGCGCTCAAGCCGGCGAGTCCACGAGCGAGCTTGCCGATCGGCTCGAGCGGGAGGCGCGCCGGATTCACGACGAGGACGTCGCCAGCTGCCGCGCCATGGGGAGCTTCGGCGCCGGCATCGTCCCCGACGGAGCCCGCGTGCTCACGCACTGCAATGCGGGCGCGCTGGCCACGGCCGGCTACGGCTCCGCGCTCGGGGTCGTGCGCGCGGCGGTGGAGCAGGGCAAGAAGATCGCCGTGTTCGCCGACGAGACCCGTCCGTTCCTGCAGGGCGCGCGACTGACGGCCTGGGAGCTGGTGCGGGAGGGCATCAGCACCACCGTCATCACCGAGAGCATGGCCGGCCCGCTCATGCGCGCCGGTGAGATCGACCTCGTGGTGGTCGGGGCCGACCGCATCGCAGCCAACGGCGACACGGCCAACAAGATCGGCACGTACACGGTGGCCGTGCTCGCGCACGAGCACAAGGTCCCCTTCTATGTCGCCGCGCCGCTCTCGACCGTGGACCTCGCGACGCCCGACGGGGACCAGATTCCAATCGAAGAGCGGGATCGCCGCGAGATCTCGCACATCGGATCGTCCCGTCTGATCCCGGAAGGAGCGCTCATCCGCAACCCGGCGTTCGACGTCACGCCGCATCGCTATATCGCGGGGATCATCACCGAGAGAGGCATCTTCCGTCCCCCCTACGTCGAGACGCTGAAGCGTGCCTTCGAGGCCGTCGCCTGAACCTGCTCGCGATCGAAACCTCGTGTGACGAGACCGCGGCCGCTGTCGTGGCCGAAACCGGGGAGTCCGCCCGCCCCTGGACGATCCGCTCCAACATCGTGGCATCGCAGACCGCCATTCACCGGGAGTGGGGGGGCGTCGTCCCCGAGCTGGCGTCACGCCAGCACGTCCGCGACATCTGCGGCGTCGTCGAGGCTGCGCTCGCGCAGGCGGCCATCGGGCTGGACGACCTGGGTGCCGTCGCCGTCACGCAGGGGCCCGGCCTGGTGGGCTCGCTCCTCGTCGGCGTGGCGTTCGCGAAGTCGGTTGCGTGGGCCCGTGGCCTGCCGGTCGTTCCGGTGCACCACCTGGCCGGGCACATCGAGTCGCTCGTGCTGGCTCACGGCGAGCTGCCGTTGCCGGCGGCCATCCTGGTGGTGTCCGGCGGACACACGAGCCTCTACGTCGTCCGAGAGGCCGGCAGCTACACGCTCGTGGGGCGTACTCGTGACGATGCGGCAGGGGAGGCGTACGACAAGGTGGCGAAGCTGCTCGGGCTGGGCTACCCCGGGGGACCCGTCGTCGATCGACTGGCCCGTGAAGGCGACGAACGGCGGTTCGACTTCCCGGCGGCGCGGCTGACCCATCCCGATCGGAATGATCCCCGGCCTTCGGGGCAGGGGCTGCTGCCACCGCAGGTGGCGCGGCGCACCGACTTCAGCTTCAGCGGGCTGAAGACCTCGGTGCTGCGGCTCGTCGCAGGGCTGGCGGGTGGCGGGCTGAAGCGCGGTGATACGGCCGCGTCGGCGGATGCGGCTGGCCTGGCGCTGCCGCGGCAGGACGTCGCCGACATCTGCGCCAGCTTCCAGCGCGTGGTCGTCGACTCGCTGCTCGATCGGACGTTCGAGGCCGCCGCCTGGCTCGGCGCCCGGAGCATCGGGATCGCCGGCGGCGTGTCGGCGAACAGCCGCCTGCGGGCGGCCGCGGAAGA
>DASPFV010000130.1:0-2517 GCA_035620975.1 Vicinamibacterales bacterium | reverse complement strand
GCGACTTCAGCGGCCTGCTGGTGGTCGGCGTGACGCCAGATATCTTCTTCACCGACTGGCCGGGGATCCCCGTGTTCGCCGGTCTCACCGACTTCTGGCACCAGGAGTCGCCATCGTCACGCTTCGGGCATCGCGTGTGGATCGAGCTGCAGCGGCATCTCGCGTTCCTGGACGATGCATACCGACTTGGCAATCTCATCGATCGCGCAGTGCCGCTGCCGGACCGGCCGGGGGTGCGCGGACCGCAGCGCGACGTGTGGAAGCTGGCGGAAGTCTTCGAGGACCGGCAGACGACGCTGTGGCCACGGCTCGAGACGGACGAATACCTCCGCGACCATGCGCGCTGGGTGTGGGGGCCGTTCAGCGGTGAGCCGCGCATCGAGGCGCAGGACGCGGACAGGATCATCGGGGAAACGCGCAGGCACGTCGAGTTGATCCGCGCGCGCGGCGGCGAGGTCGTGTTCATCCGCGCGCCGTCGGCGGGTCTCTACCTCGAGAGCGAGCGCCAGGGCCAGCCGAGGGCGCGGACCTGGGACCCGCTGCTCGCGGCGACCGGCGCCTACGGCATTCACTTCGAGAACCACGCTTCGATGCAGGGGCTCACGGTTCCCGAATGGTCGCACCTGTCCGGTGAGTCGCAGGTGAGGTTCACGCGCGCCTACGTGGAATTGCTGATGCAGGACGTGCCGTGGTTGCGCGAACATCTCGCCCGGAGGCCCGGCACATGAACATCCTGGCGGCGGTGGATTTCTCGGCGGTCACGAAGGACGTGATGGATGCGCTGCGGCGCATCGGGGCGTCGATGCCGGTGAAGGTGTTTCTCGTGCACGTCGCGCCTCCGGAGCCCGATTTCGTCGGCTACAGCGCGGGGCCCGACGTCGTGCGCGGGCAGGTCGCGGTCGAGCACCGCGCCCGGCACCAGCAGCTGCAGGGGCTGGCGGAAGACCTGCGTGCGGACGAGGTCGAGACCACGGCGCTGCTGCTGCAGGGCGCGACCGTCGAGACACTGATCGCGGAGGCGGAGAAGCTCGAGGCCGGGCTCATCGTGCTCGGCAGCCATGGCCACGGCGCCGTCTACGATCTCCTCGTCGGCAGCGTCGCCGAGGGCGTGGTCCGCCGCTCGACCGTCCCGGTGCTTCTGGTCCCGGCCCGGCAAAACTAATTGGGGACGTTTCCCGATTAGTGGAACGCCTAGACCCTAATTGGGAAACGTCCCCAATTAGGTCAGCGGGACGTAGGTCTGGGACGGCTTGCGGTAGCGCAGGCCGGCGGCGTCGCCGGCCTCGCCCTTGGCGCGCACGAAGCGCTGGTACTGGCCGGGCCGCCAGCTCGTGCCTCCGTCCGTGCTCACGTCGAGGCGCGACTCGAAGCGATCCGGCCCGGCATTCAGCCGGGTGACGCGCAGCTGCACCTTGGAGCCATCCGGGGCCGCGACCGGCGCGGTGCTGCGCAATTCCTTGCCCGCGGCGCCGCTCAGGACCGTGAGCTGGCCGTTGGCATCCACCTGGGCCATTTCGAGCGCCGCGCGCTGCTCATTGACGTAGATGAGGATTCCGGACATCTGCCCGAGCATGGGAATGTACGAGCGGCCCGAGATCACGCGGTCCGGCACGACCCAGTCGAACTGGTAGGTCCCGGCGACGGTCCTGGCGATCGTGCCGTCGTTGCGATACTGCGTCGTGGTGACGTTCCAGGTGCCGACCGTCTGGCGCAACTGGTCGATGCCCTCGGCGAGGGCCGACGCCGGCGTTTCCATGGCGTCGGCGGCAAACGGCGAGCAGGCGAGGACGAGCGAGGCGGACAGGCCACGCCAGGATGGCAGGATCCGGTTCAACGCGGGCATGGAACCCTCCCTCGGCCGCGCAGCGTCCCGGCCGATGACCCGATCATAGGTGGCGGCCGGCGCCGGGGAGCGGCGGCCCGTCCCGCCCGGCTCACGTTTCGTCGCGGAAAGCAGGTGGAAGTTCCCTGCCGGGGGCGGCCGGCTTTGCTAGCGGGCCAGCCAGCCCCCGTCGACGGGGATGATGGCGCCGTGGACGCAGACGGCAGCGGGCGACGCCAGGAACATGGCAGCACCGACCAGCTCGCGCGGCTCGCCCCAGCGCCCGGCCGGGATGCGGGACAGGATCTCGCGGCTTCGCGCCGCGTCCTCGCGCAACGCCCGCGTGTTGTCGGTGACGAAATAGCCCGGGGCGATCGCATTCACGTGGATCCCGCGGGCGGCCCATTCGTTGGCGAGCAGGCGCGTGAGGCCCGCGACGCCGCTCTTGCTCGCGGTGTAGGACGCGATGCGGATGCCGCCCTGGAACGAAAGCATGGAGGCGATGTTGATGATGCTGCCGCCGCCGCCCTGCGCGAGCATCTGCCGCGTCGTGGTCTGCGAAAGGAAGAACACCGAGCGCAGGTTCACCGTCATGACCTCGTCCCGGTCCTGTATCCCACAGGCATGACACCGGTAGCAACCCTGGTCGCGAAAGCGCCAGTGTTGCAGTGCAAAGAGGCGGCCGCGGTTGAAGC
>DASPFV010000129.1:0-10593 GCA_035620975.1 Vicinamibacterales bacterium | reverse complement strand
CCAGCGCTTCTGGCTCGTGGTGCACGCGCGGAGCGAGATCGATCTCCTCGCGGCGGAGTTCGTCGCGCCGGGCGGGCGTGCCGGACACGAGGGGCTGCTCCGGATCCAGGGGCAGCCCGTTCGCGGCCGTCCTGCGATTTTACGAGCCAGGACGAGCGGGCCGGAGCGGATGAAAGCGCCATCGTTCCTGCTGCTGTCGCTGGACGGCCGCCCACTCCAGCACGTCGACCTCCCGCGAGTGGACGAAGACGAGTTCGCGGGTCAGATCGACCTGCCAGCCGTTCCGTTCCGTGTGGCGGTTGCCGAGACGGACGCCGGCTATCAGCGTGTTCGACGCGGCCTGTTCCATGCCGAGCTGGTGGAGGTGCGACCCGATCCTGCGGACACCATCCCGGCAGGTGAGGAGACGGCGCTGGTCTACACCATCAGGAACCACGGCCCTGCCGCGCGGTTCCGGATCCAGGCCACCTTCGGAAGCCGCATTCTCGATCGGGTGGAGCCCGCCGTTATCGAAATCCCGCCAGGCGGGGAGGAGGCCGTGACGCTCCGGCTGACCCCGCTCGCGTCCGAGTCGGGGCAGACGCTGAGGCTGATAGTCTTGGCAACCAGCGAGGGAACAGCTCTACCGACCAGCAACAGCTCCGTACGCGAGCTGCGTGTCGGGCAGGCCCTGGCCGGGCCCCGGCCCCACCTTCATTAGTCACGGCCGCGATTCTCATTCCGCTCCGGGCACGCGATTCGCAGGGCGGCGCTCGCCCCCTCTTGGGGGTGCCCGCGACTGCCCAGGAATGCCCGAGTTTTCCGCCATTCCCGTGGAGCAGGCCGCACGCGCCGGGGATCGGTGCCGGTGCACGTAAATCGCTTACGCAATTCGAAAACAGGAGACAGGAGGGACACAGTCATGCGTACTCGATTCCTCGGAGCGGCCACCGCGATGGCGGTTGCGGCCGCGTGTTCGGACTCCCCGCAGCCCACGCAGCCCGCTCCGATCTCCGTCCCGCTCACGGTCGAGGCCGGAGCGAAACCAGGCACGCCGGAGAACCATCGGACGCACCTGACGGGCGACGAGGAGGTGCCGGCGAGGGCCACGAACGCCCAGGGCCAGGCAATCTTCCAGATTGCGCCCGACGGCCAGTCGTTCACCTACAAACTGATTGCCGCGAACATCGAGAACGTCATCATGGCCCACATCCACTGTGGCGCCGCGGGCACGAACGGACCGATCGTGGTGTGGCTGTATCCGTCGCCCGACGCCAGCGCGCCTGTTGCGTCCGGCGGGGGTCGGCACGACGGGGTCCTCGCGGAGGGGACGGTGATGGCCAGCGATGCGGACCATCTCCGTGAGCTGGCTGCCGGAGCGAATGCAAGCTGCGCGGAAGGCGTGAGCACGTGGGACGAGCTCCTCGACCGCATTCGGGCCGGACGCACCTACGTCAACGTTCACACCAACGACGGCGTCGGATCGACCAACACCGGACCGGGGGATTTCCCGGGCGGCGAGATCCGCGGCCAGCTCACCAGGCCCTGAAACGACGGAAAGCGGCATTCAACGAGGGAGGGTGTCATGCAGACGAACCGCTTCACGCTCGTCGTGTTCCTGGCCGTAATGGCCGCAGCGTGCTCGCAGTCCGGCTCCACCGGGCCAAGCCCGCTGGCCGTGACGGGTGACGTCGCGCGAGTGGAAGGGCAGGGCGGCCGCGCTCCGTCGTCCGCCGTGATTCAGTTCGGGCAGGTCAATGTCGGCTCCCCGTTTCAGCCGTCCGAACACGACCAGTCGGCCCATGCCGTGGACAATCTCGTGCCGCGGACCGTGGTGATCCGTGTGGGAGGCACGGTCACGTTCAACCTGCCCGTCTCGATTCACCAGATCCGAATCTACAAGCCGGGCACGGACCCGGAGGACATCAATACGGCCTTCCCCTCCAACACGACGCTCGCCGCATTCGCCGGCTGCGGCGCACCGCTCCCGGACGACCTGGTGAACGCGCCGCTGGTGATCAACGATCCCACCAATCTCGAGGCCGCGTACCCCGTTCCATGCCTCACGCCGAATCAGGTCGTGGAGCATACGTTCACGACCGCGGGCAAGTACCTCGTGATATGCGCGTTCCTGCCGCACTTCAACGTCGGAATGTACGGGTGGGTCGAAGTGAAGGAATAAACCGGGCTGGTTCCTGGTTCAGGGGTCCAGGTTCCGGGTTCGCTGAACCTGGAACCTGGAACCGAACCCGGAACCCGGAACCCTGAACCTTGAACCTTGAACCTACTTCGGGTAGATCCGATCAGCGATCGTGTCCCGGTGGAACGCCGAGTGCTGCCGGATGTCGGCCCATCCGCCAGTGCCGGAGGGGGCGGCGGCGGCGGCCGCCCGGTCCGTGGCGAAATCCTGCCACGAGTTGTAGCGCGTGATGGCCAGGAACATCCATTCGCTGCCTTCGAGGTGCCGCATCAGCACCGCACCTGTCTGGATCTTGCTCCCCTCGGGCCCCGCCCCACTCAGCGCTTTCTGAAGCTGATCGACGTGACCTGACACCGGGCGATGCACGCCCAGGATGTATACCTGACCGCCGGCACTGCTTCCACCGCCAAGTCCCATCTCGCGCGTGAAGTCGGACCAGGATGGTCCGCTCACGAACGTGTCGGTGTGCCAGCTTCGGAGGTCGCCTGCGGGCGGCGGCGGGCCGGGCGCGGCAGTGACTTCCGCTTTGGGCCCCAGATGCTGGATGACCGCGTAGTCCCAGTCGTCCCCTTCCTGGTGACGGAGAACCACGAAGTGGTCGGGCATCGGCGCTGTTTTGTCCGGCACCATGAGGGCCTTCCCGAGCGCATCGGCCTGTCCTGGTGCGGCCTTCGTGAAGTGCACGTGGTAGACGTCGGCGCCCGACGCAGGCGCCTGCGCTGCGGGTGTCGCTGTCGTGGCCAACAGGAACCCGCCGAGCACGGTGGCTCCGAGAACGAATGATCTCATCCCAATCCTCCTCACACCCGGCAGACACAAAGAAGAAGGCGGAAAACGCCCCCGCTGCTTAGGGGCAAACTTCGGGGTGCCGGTGTGTGGCGCAACGCTATCACGACTCAGGCGCAAGCCAACACGTATCAGGTGCCGGCCTCGAGAAATCGCCGTTCATTCGCGTCCCGTGAGACGGGGTTCGCGCCAGTCCTCCGCGTCCCGTGGAACAGGGATCCGCGCCAGTCCGCGTTTCTCCACGCCCCGTGGAAAAAGGGATCGGCGCCAATCCGTGTTCCTCCGCGTCCCGTCGGGAACCCGCGTTGATCCGCGGTCCTTGGCGCCCCATCCGGCGGCTGGAGGAGGCCATGCCGCCGGGACTCTCCGCCACGCTACAATCGGCCCGTTATGCGACGCGAAGTGAGCCGACGGGCATGGATGATGGGCATCGGGTTCGCAGGAGCGGCGGTCTCCAGTGGAGCCGCGGGGGGGCAATCGCGGGGCAGCGGGCCGGCAGGTGGGCAGAAGCCGCCGGCGGCTCCGCTGCTGCTGACGGACTACCAGCCACGCAGCATGCTCCAGGTCGCGGAGACGGCTGTCGAGCGAGCGCGCTTTCCGGTGATCGACGTGCACACGCACCTGACGTCCCGCCGGGCCGGCGAGGCGCGGCTCCGCGCGACCACGCGCGAACTGCTCGACGTCATGGATCGCCGTGGTCTCCGCACGATGATCAACCTGACCGGCGGCACGGGTTCGACGCTGGCCGAATCGATCCGCAGCCTGGACCAGGCTCACCCGGGGCGCTTCGTGACGTTCACGGAGCCGGCCTGGACGCGCGCCTCGGAGCCGGGCTATGCCGCCTGGCAGGCCGAGGAGCTCGTGCGCGCGAAGCAGGCCGGAGCCCGCGGCCTCAAGGTGCTCAAGACGCTCGGTCTCTATCTTCGCGACGGTGGGCCGACCGGTCCGCTCGTGCCGATCGACGATCCGCGCTTCGATCCGATGTGGGAGGCGTGCGGCCGGCTGGGGCTTCCCGTTTCAATTCATGTTTCCGATCCCGAAGCGTTCTTCCTTCCCACGGATCGCTTCAACGAGCGATACGAGGAGCTCGCGAACCATCCCGACTGGGCGTTCAACACGCCCGGGTTCCCCAGCCATCTCGACCTGCTCGCGGCGTGCGACCGCGTGTTCGCGCGCCATCCGAAGACGACCTTTCTCGCGCTGCACGTCGGGCACAACGCCGAGAACCTCGGGCGCGTCGGCGAGCGGCTCGATCGGTTCCCGAACATGTGCGTCGAGATCGGCGCGCGCATCGGGGAGCTCGGCAGGCAGCCGCGCACGGCGCGCCGGTTCTTCGAGAAGTATCAGGACCGGATCCTGTTCGGGACCGACGCCGTGCCAGGCGGCGTGGAGACGCCGCAGCAGATCTTCGGGGACGAGCTCTATCGCATCTACTTCCGCTTTCTCGAGACGGAGGACGAGTACTTCGATTACGCGCCCGCGCCGGTACCGCCGCAGGGGCGATGGCGGATCTACGGGATCGGGCTGCCCGACGAGATCCTGCGCAAGGTCTATCACGCGAACGCGGAGCGCCTCCTGAACCTGACGCCTTGAAGGAATCGACCCCGGCCATGAGCTCGCCACTCCAGCCGACGCCTTCCTCTCCGGTGGCCATCGCTGCCGAGCTGCGGGCCGGAACGGTGCTCTCGCACTATCGGGTGCAGGAGCGGATCGGACGAGGCGGCATGGGGACCGTGTACCGCGCCCACGACTCGCGCCTTGCGCGCGACGTCGCCATCAAGGTTGTCAACGAGGACGCCGCGTGGGATGCCGAGCGAGTGGCCCGCTTCCATCGGGAAGCAAGGACACTCGCCGCGCTCAACCACCCCGGCATCGTCGTGGTTCACGACACGGGACAGGAGCGAGGCCTCAATTATCTCGTTACTGAGCTGATCGATGGTGTCACGCTCCGCGCGCTCATCGCAGACGAGGGAGCTCTCGGTTCCCGCCGCACCATCGAGATCGGCGCGCAGGTCGCCGACGCCCTGGCCGCGGCGCATGCGCTGGGCGTAATGCACCGCGACCTGAAGCCCGAAAACGTGATGCTGACACGGCAGGGCCGGGCCAAGCTGCTGGATTTCGGCCTCGCCAGACCGAGCCGCAACGACGTCCCCGACGAGACCAGGACGGCGCTGCAGACCGATCCCGGCATCGCAATGGGAACCGTCCAGTACATGTCACCCGAGCAGATCCGCGGAGAGGCACTCGATTCCCGGTCCGATATCTTCAGTCTGGGCGTGGTGCTCCACGAGATGCTGTCGGGTGCGCGGCCGTTCCAGGGCGCGACGCAGGCAGACGTGCTGAGCGCGGTGCTGCGCGGAGAGCCGCCGCCCCTGCCTGATTCAATCCATCCCGCGCTGCGGCAGGTGGTCGAACGGTGTCTGAACCGCCAGCCTGCCGATCGATTCCAGTCGGCGTCAGATCTCGGCTTCGCGCTCAGGAATGCGGCGGCAGCCAGCGGTCGCGTCGAGATCGAGGCCGCGCGGTCGCGCGTCAGGCCCCTGTGGTGGGTGGCCGGAGTCCTCCTGGCAGGGGGGGCAGGATTGTCGGCGCTGGGGCTTGCCAGGATACTCGCCGAACCCGCGGCCGCTCCGCCGCTGCGCCTCCGTCCATTTGCGACCGAGGCGTACGGCGAGAGCCAGCCCCTCTGGTCTCCGGACGGACGAAGCCTCGCGTATGTCGCGGCGATCGACGGCGCGCAGAATCTGTTCGTGAAGGGCCTCGAGAACCTCAGTCCGGTGCACGTGCTCCGGTGTCCTGCTATCTGCGACACCGTCGGGTGGTCTGACGACGGTTCGCGCATCCTCTATATGTCGCGCACGACCCATCTGGATGCCCGGCTCTGGTCCGTTGCCCGGACAGGCGGCGATCCTGTGCCTGTGTTCGAGACCGACGTGCAGCTGCTCGCGGCATCGGTCGCCCCGGGCGGCAAACGGCTGGCCCTTCTGCGCGTGGTTCCGAACCCGACCGGACCGGGTCAGATGTACGGGCTGTTCCTCTCCGATCCTCCCGGCGCTGAACCTGTGCGATTCGAGCCGTTTCCGCTTCGAAATCTCATTACACCCACCCGCATGGCGTGGTCGCCTGACGGCACCCGGCTGCTCGCCTTCAGCTCCGGTCCCGCGCTGCTGCATCTGGTGTCTCTGACAGCGCGAAGCCACAGAACCATGCCAGCCCTCAGCCGGATGGATATCTCCTGGGGGACCGACCCGAGCTTCGCGATCGCGGCGAGGCCATCGACGACGGCCACGCGCACGGGTCTGGAGTGGCTGGACATCGAGACCGGCACGCTGAGGCCCCTGATCTCCTCCGAAGCGATGTTGAGTTTTCCTGCGCTGTCGCCGTCCGGATCCAGTGCCGCCTACACCGTCGGGGAGAACGATTTCGACCTGCTGGAGATCCCGCTTGACGGTTCGCCTATTCGGCCGCTGCTCGCTTCGCGGCTCCCGGAACACTCGGTTCACTACTCGCCACGGACCGACGAATTCGCATACACGGCGGCAGGCGAGGAACCAGAAATTCGGGTTCGACAGCCTGCCACGCTTTCGGAGCGCGTCGTCGTGTCGCGTGCGGACTTTCCAGATCAGCCCGGGCCGTCGCGGTTCGCGGCGGTCGCGTTCTCTCCCGACGGGACGAAGATTGCCTACAACAGGGAGTTCAGTATCTGGATATCTCCCTCGAATGGAGGGGCGCCCGCGAAACTCACGCGCGAGCCTGGAGAGTTTGCGGCGGAATGGTCGCCGGATGGGGCCTGGATTGCCTTCAACTACGCGCGGCCGTTCTTCGGCGGCCTCGTGAAAGTGCGCGTCGGCGCCGGGGAGGCGGAGGTCCGTCTGCGGCCGGGTATCTGCGGGCCCGTCGCTCCGGCGTGGTCCCCTGACGGCGCGTGGATCGCCTGCGGGCGGGAGCCCATGGGGCTCGACCTGGTTCCGGCCGGGGGCGGGTCGGTGCGTTTCCTCGGCGGGCAGTACGAGCCGATCGCGGCCTGGTCACGCGACCCGAATCGACTCTACGTCATCCGTGCATCCGAGGGGAGGCGCGAGCTCGGGGAGCTGAGCTGGCGAACCGGTGTCTTCCGGCGGATCTCCGACCTTCCGCCCGACTTCGTAATCAGCAACGGCATCAGCTGGGGAGGCCGACTGAGCCTCTCACGCGACGGGAAGTCGCTGGTGACCGCTGTAACCAGAGCCACCGGCGACATCTGGATCGTGAATGGCCTCCGACCTCCGACCACCTGGTGGCAGCGCGTCCTGGGGCGCTGAACGGCGAGTCATCGCGGGCGGAGGCTTACCACGCGTCACGCGGCGCGCCTGCCTGTGATCAGATCGAGTAGGGCGCCACGACAGCCACGGCATGCTCGAGCATTACGTGCCGCTTCACGAGGGAGGCCTCGTCCTTCCCAGGGGAAGGACTCTACACTCGCGAGGCACACAGTCTCGATCGTCCGGGCACCGAGGAGTGGGATTCTCGCGACCCTGCCTTCAACACCGGAACTTCGGACTGGATCTCCGCGTCTATTGTAGATAATTTAGGCGTCATGGGACGACCATCCGATCTCATCCAGGGCACGCTGGACCTGCTCATTCTCAAGACCGTTGCGCTGGAGCCGCGCCATGGATGGGCCATCGCCCGGCGCATCCAGCAGGTCAGCGGGGACGTCCTGCAGATCACTCAGGGGGCGCTCTATCCCGCGCTCCACCGGCTCGAACAGCAGGGGTGGCTCAAGTCCCGATGGATCATCACCGGGAGCGGCCGGGAGGCCAAGGTGTACGAGCTCACCGCGGCTGGCCGGAAACAGCTGGCGAAGGAGCTCGAGAGCTGGGAGCGCCTCTCTGGTGCGATTCAGCTGGTGATCCGGGAGGTGTAGCGCATGCCCCGCCTCGTCGACATGTTCCGACAGCGCGTTCGATCGGTCTTCCGCGCGCGGCAGGTCGACGACGATCTCGCCCGCGAGCTGCGTGCGCACCTCGAGGAGGAGACCGCGGCGAACATTGACCGTGGCATGACGCCGCCCGCTGCCCGCGAGGCGGCCCTGAGGGCGTTCGGCTCCGTCACAGCCGTCGAGGAGGCCTGCCGCGACACCAGGCGTGTCGGCTGGGTGCAGAGCGCGATTCGGGACGCCCGATACGCGGTGCGCACGCTCGCGCGCGAGCGCGCGCTGCTGATGGCGGCGACCGCGTCGATCGCGCTCGGGGCCGGCGCGAACCTCACCATTTTCTCCATCGCGAACGCGCTTCTTCTCGCGACACCGAGCGCCCGCAGCCCGCAGGACCTGGTGCATATCCGGACCGGCAACGGCAGCCATGTCTCGTACCGCGGGTGACGGGCGCTGAACGACAGCGGCGCGCTCGCAGGGATCGCGGGGTATCAGATCGAGACGAGTGTGAACTGGCGCAACCGCGACGAGTCGGTCGCCATCGTCCCGCTTTTCGTGACGGCCAACTTCTTCGACGTCGTCGGCGTGCCGATCGGCCGCGGACGAGGCTTCGGCACGGCGGAAGCGCAGGCGGAGCGTACGCCCCGGCTCGCGGTGGTCAGCCATCGCTTCTGGCTTATCCGGCTGCAGGGCGATGCGGGCGTGGTCGGCCGGACGCTGACGCTGAACGGCCAGCCCTACACGATCACCGGCGTCCTGAAGCACGACGTGCGATCGCTGCCCGGCTACGGGCTCGCGCCGGACCTGTACCTGCCCCTCTCGCGGGAGCTGCTTCCCGGTCTCGAAGAGCCCCGTGCCGCCGTCGTGCAGTTGATCGGCCGTTTGCGGCCGGGCCAGAGCGTGGATCAGGGACGGGCGGCCATCAGCGCCGTGGCCAGCCGAATCGGAGTGGCGGAGGCGGACCCCGAGTTCAGCACAATCCGGGACTTCGCTCATGTCGGCGGGATTTCGCAGGTCCGGGAGTTCAAGGAGGTCGGCGCGTTCTTCGTGGTGCTGATGATTGTGTCCGGGCTCGTCCTCGCGATTGCCTGCGCCAACGTCGCTGGCCTCCTGCTCGCGCGGGGCACCGCGCGGCGGCGCGAGATGGCCATGCGCGCCGCGCTCGGCGCAAGCCGCCCGAGACTCCTGCAGCAGCTCCTGGTGGAAGGGCTCGTGCTGACCACCGCCGGAACTGCCGTTGGCGTCGGGCTGATGGCGCTCGTGGATGTGGTGCTGTCGCGCGTGCCGCTTCCCTTCCCTGTCCCTCTCGAGCTGCGCGTGCGGTTCGACTCGCGCGCGGCCTCGCTCGCGCTCGTGCTCTTGGTGACGACGACGCTCCTCTGTGCGCTCGCTCCAGCAATCCGCGCCACCCATGTCGCGCTGCTTCCCGCGCTGAGGGAGCCCGATCAGCGGGGAGTCCGGCGTCTCACGCTTCGCAGCCTGCTTGTCGCGGGGCAGGTTGCTGTGGCCGTGCTGCTGCTCGCCGCAGCCGCGGTGTTCCTCCGCAACCTGTCGCGGGCGTCCCTGCTCGATCCGGGCTTCAGAGTGGACGACGTCCTCGTCGCCCAGCTCGCCTTCGTCGAAGGGCGGCAGGGTGTTGCCGGGCGCTTTGCTGTTGAAGACGTGATCGCGCGGGTGCGTGCCGTGCCGGGGGTACAGACGGCCGCATTCAGCGAGGGCGTGCCGCTCACGGTGCATTCCGGCTGGCGCACGGGCACGCTCGTGAGACTGGAAGGACGCGAGGGTCTCGTACGCGTCGACTACGACGGCAACCGTGTCGGGCCCGGATATTTCGAGACGATGGGCATCCAGCTGGTGCGCGGGCGCAGTTTTACACCCGGCGACCGTGGGGGGGCGCCGAACGTGGCGATCGTCAACGAAGCGTTCGCGAACCGGTACCTGCCCGGGCTGGATCCGTTGGGCCGCCACCTGTCGTACCCGGACGAGGGGAGGCTGCTGCAGATCGTGGGCGTGGTCTCGAACAGCCGTTACCGGAGCATCGGCGAAGCTGGAAACGCGGCTCTTTACGAGCCGTACCTGCAGCGCCGCGCCCCTGAGCGTCTCGTCCACCTCCTCGTCCGCACCGCAGGCCCGGCGTCGGCCCTCGCCCTCACCATGCGCGAGGCCGTTCTGGCGGCAGATGGCACGACCGCGGTGAGCGTACAGCCGATGCGCTCGGCTCTGTCGTTCGCCATGCTGCCGAGCCGGGTCGGCGCCGCGCTGCTGGGCATCCTGGGCGGCCTCGGCACCTTCCTGGCGATGGTTGGACTCTTCGGTGTGATCTCGTTCGCAGTGAGCCGACGAACGAGCGAGATTGCGGTCCGGCTCGCGCTGGGCGCCTCGCGGGGCGCGATTGCGCGGCTCCTCCTGCGCGACGCCGGGCTGCTGGTCGGCGGAGGCATCGCGGTGGGCCTGGTGCTTGCGGTGTTCGTCATGCAGCCGCTGACGGCGTTCCTCGTTGCCGGGCTGAGTCCGATCGATCCGCTCAGCTTCGCCTGGACCGTGGGCGTGCTGCTGCTGGCCTCCAGCGCCGCGGTCTGGGGGCCGGGCCGACGGGCTGTGCGGATCGAGCCCGCCACGGCGCTGAGAGTCGAGTAGAACCCGAGCTTGCGCTCAGCATCCACGCGTGGGCCACTGCCAGCTGACCTTGACGAACGCCCCGACGGTTCGGGCG
>DASPFV010000128.1:0-10480 GCA_035620975.1 Vicinamibacterales bacterium | reverse complement strand
CTGGGAGCAGGGCGCATGTCATCCTCAGCTTTCAGCTGGAGCTCTCGGCTCTCAGCTTCCAGGTGCCGGCTGTCGAGTCGTGAGCCGCGAACCGCGAGCTGCGCCTGGTGCCTTCACACGCTTCAATGGATGGAGGTCGTCGGTGGATCCCGGTGCGGGACCAGGAACGAGAACCGGGCGCCCTGCCCGGCCTCGCTGTCGCACCAGATCCGCCCACCCATGCGCTCCACGAACTCCCTGGCGATCGCGAGGCCGTACCCGCTCGACGTCTCGCCCCCTGTCGGCGTGGCGCCCAGCCTGACACCGCGCTGAAACAGCCGTTCCCGTTCGTCCCGGGTAATTCCGGGCCCGCAGTCACGCACGGTCGTAATCACCCCTTCGGGCGTGTTCATCGTCCGGACGTGAATGGTCCCCGGGGGCTTCGAAAACTTCACCGCGTTCGAAATCAGGTTTCCCGCCACGACCGCCACGGCGACCCGATCCGCCCACACGGCCGGAACGTCTCCGACGCGGTCGAAGACGATGTCGAGGTGCTTCCGTTGCGCCTCTCCCCGGTAGTACGCGCAGGCGCGCTCCACCAGCACAGCGACGTCTACGTGCTCCGGTTTCAGCCGGAAGTCGCCAGGCGCGGAGACGCGCACCAGCTGACTGATGGTGTGCTGCATCAGGCTGCTCACGTGGCGAAGGCCGCGCAGCCAGCGCCCGATTTCCTGATTGGGATCGGGACGCAGCGCGGTATCGAGCAGATCCAGCGTCGCCTCCGTCACGGTGAGGTAGTTGTTCAGCGCGTGGGCCACGTAGCCGACCGCTGCCGCGTCGAAGGCCGGCATACGATCCAGCTCCGCAAGCGCCCGATCCAGCTCGGCCTGGGCGTTCTCGATCGCCTGGGCTGCCCGCTGCCGTGTGTCCGAATCTGCCACATCCCCTCCTCCCGGTCCGCCTGGATCAGGGGTACGCGCCTCGAGCCCGTGCTACGCCACCGCGGTGGCCTGCGCCACTCCGGGAGCCATCTGCGAGTACGCGCGACCCACCCGCCAGGCCAGCACCAGCCAGAAGGCGACGAGGAGCGCATTGACCGCCGCGAAGCCCCGGGGCTGCAACGTCAGCATCGTCGTGCCGACGAACACGAGCAGCGCGGAGAGCACGTCGCCCATGCGGACGAAGAACGAATCGATCGCCTGCTTGGCCGTGAATTTCTGCTCGTAGGTGCAGGGCAGGAAGAGCATGTTCCGGACCGTGTTGTTCAGCGAATAGTCGGTCGAATTCTCGAGCACCTTGGCGGCCAGCACCGCGTTGAGCACCGGCAGGAAGACCAGGATGTTGTAGGCGCCGAGCGAGATCATCGGCAGGATCATCACGGCCCACGCCACCCCGAGATACTTCACGATGCGCGACACGACGAAGAGCTGCAGCACGAGGCCGAGGACGTTGACCATCGTGAAGTACTTCGAATAGAAGTCGCCGATGATCTGTTCCTTCGAGAGCCCGCCGGCGCCGCCGGCTGCCACGGCCTCGGTCGCCGAGTGCTCGACGATGCTCCCGAGGATGTACTCGCCGGTCGTGTTGACCCAGTTCAGGAGCATCAGCATGAGCGCGATGAGGAGCAGGTAGCGCGTCTGGAACACCATCGCGAAGGCGTTCCTGCCCGCGGCCGGCCTGGCCGGGGGCTTGGGCCCCACCGGCCGCGCCGCCAGCCGCGCCCGTTCGCGGCGGTCGACCGCGTTGGTGACCAGGCCCTGCGCGACGAGCAGCGCGCCGCCGAGCAGCAGGAGCAGGTTGATGCCCAGGGGCTCGATGAGCCGATCCGCGACGCGCGCGCCGACCACCGCCCCGAGCGAGGCCCCGAAGCCGACGATGATGAACAGCCGCTCGCCTTCGGGCTTCGAGTAGACGTCGTTGGCGAACGACCAGAACTGCGCCACGATCATCAGGTTGAAGATGCCGATCCAGAGGAAGAACACGACGGCGATCGGCAGCCCCGCCTGAGCGGCGAGGAAGAACGCAACCAGGCAGCCGGCGAAGATGGCCGTGACGACGTTGATGAGGCGCATGCGGGGCAGCCGCGCCACCAGGCGGCCGTACGCCGGCACGATGAACATCAGCAGCACGACCTGGAGCGCCGACATGTAGCTCTTGAGCTCGGCCGACCCCTCGCCGAGGATCAGCGCCTCGCGCACAGGCTTCAGCACGTAGTAGGCCATCAGGATGAGGAACACGTTCGCGGCGAGGAGCAGCGAGGTCGGGCCCTCCCCGGCGTGGACCTCGGTGAACGCGCCGAGCCACCGTTCCAGGCGAGTTCGATCGTCATGGTGTGATGTGGTCATGGGTTTTCACTCGCTGGAGCCGGGACCTTGAACCCTGAACTGAGCCCTGAACC
This sequence comes from Vicinamibacterales bacterium, assembly GCA_035620975.1. Classification (GTDB taxonomy): domain Bacteria; phylum Acidobacteriota; class Vicinamibacteria; order Vicinamibacterales; family 2-12-FULL-66-21; genus DASPFV01. The sequence goes on along the minus strand of DASPFV010000128.1, from coordinate 8,103 downwards.
CGAACCCTGAACCTTGAACCCTGAACTTTTCAGTCAACCCACCCCAGCACGTTGCGCAGGATCGACCAGCGGGGTCGACGGGGTTCGGCGTTCCGGCCCAGTATCCAGTAGTCGTACAGCGCGTCGAGCGTCCGGTCCTTCCGCTTGAGCTCGATCCACGTGTTGATGAAGCTCGCAAACGCCTGATCGGCGCCCGCCAGCGGATAGGCGAGCGGAACGCGGATCCCGGCGGGGTCCGGCACGACGACGGTGAACTGCGGATACAGCAGCGTCCAGGCCGACCCGCGCTCGGCCGGCAGCGCGATGGCGTCGACGTCGGCCGGCGCGTTCGCCAGCATCGACTCGATGTCGTTGCTCGTCCGTATGGTCGCGCCCGGCAGCAGCTCCCGGAGCATCGCCACGTAGTACGGCACGTCGGGAGCGGCAATGGTGACCGGGCCGGCGGCACGAATCCCCTCCCAGCTCGCGAAACGCGATCGATCGGCGTCCCGGACGACGAGCGCGACCGTCTCGTCCATGTAGGACGTCGAGAACGTCATCCGGCTGGCTCGATCCGTAGTAACGGCGATGCCCGACATCACGAGATCGCTCGCCCCGGCAGCCAGCTGCTCCGGCCAGCCGGCCCGATCGAGCGGCACGAGCTCCAGACGGACCTGGAGCTCGGCCGCCAGGCGGTGCGCGAGCTCGACGTCGAATCCCACCAGCTCGCCGCTGGCGTTCCGGAACGCGAACGGCAGCGAAGCCGGCAGGTATCCGACGCGGAGGACTCCCCGGGTCCGCACCATCTGCAACCGGCTGCCCTCTGCTGACGCCGGCGGGGCCGGGGTGGTCTCGTGATCGATCGCGTCGACGGAGCCCCGCAACAGGTGCATGCCGGCCAGGACCTGGTCCTTCGTGTAACGCTGATCGAGGACCTGCGAGAACAGGAGGCGGGTCCCGCCCAGTACCGCCACCGTGAGCGTCAGCGTGACGGCCGCGTAGCGCAGGAGGGAGCCTCGATCCCAGCGCAGCGCGCCGGCCATCGCGCAGGTGCCGAGCAGCGCCACGGCGATCGTGTGAACCGCCGCCACCAGCGTGCCGAAACGCGAGTTGATCACGCCGCTCGCCAGGAAGAGCTGGAACGTGTCGGCCGGGATCCGGAACAGGTCGAGCAGGAACGGGACGGCGACGTTCAGACTGCCGAAGAAGGTGACCAGGCCCGTGAACGCCAGCCGCGGGTACTCGGCGAGCGGAACGGCGGCATCGGCAAACCAGCCGGCGAACAGCACGAAGCTGAGCGACAGCAGCTTGCCGGTGTGGGGGAAATTGAACGACGCGGGCACGATCACGTCTGGCAGCGCCGAGGCGTGCGCCCCGGCCAGCCCGTGCTGCTCGATCAACGTGCGGCTCGACGCGATGAGGACTGGCAGGACGATGAACAGGTCACCCGTGACGAAGGCCGTGATCAGCGCGTTCCGCGTGAGCGCGAAGATCTCGCGGACCCGGATCGGCGTGAGCGCGGCCACGAGTCCCGGCAGCACCCAGAGACTCACCAGCAGTGCAACGAGTACGTACGAGACGACGTAGACCTGGAGCCGGCCGATCTGCTCCAGGCTCATGGTCCCAGCCGCGTTGGCGGCAATGGCAAACAGTCCATAGGGCGTCAGACCGGCGATGAGGCGCGTCGCCCGCGACAGCGCGTCCCCGGCAACCCCCAGCACGTCGAGGACGATCTGCCGCCGCGGTACGCCGATGAGCGCCACGCCGACGATCACCGAGAACAGCACCACTGCCGGCACCACGTTGTTGGCGAGCGAATGGAAGGGGTTCGACGGGATGTAGAGGTTCACGAAATCGAAGGGCGGCCGGCGCTCGACCAGGGTCGTGCTGAAGAACGACGCGCTCTCGACCCCGGGAAAGGTCACGGGAATGACGAGGGCGAAGCTCAGCGCGATCCCCCAGAGGACCACGAGCACCGCGCCCGCCCGCAAGGCCAGCCGCCGCGCCTCGTGCAGTTGCAGGCTCCCGAGGCTGCCGATGATGGACAGCGTGACGTACGGGAGCACCGTCATCTGGAGCAGCCTGACGAACCCTTCCGCCGCCCAGGCGAGGACGCCCGCCCGCTCCCCGAGAAGCAGCCCCAGCAGAATCCCGGCTGCGAGGCCGACGAGGATCTTCGTCGAGAAGGACATCGGTCGCATCGCTGCTCAGAACCTGAATCTACGGGCTGCACGAGGAGACGGTGCGGCAGGCGTACCGGACGTGCTGTCGATACGCGTGCGCCGCGGAAACTCGGCGCCAGCTCATTTGTCTTCGGTCGAGGCCGGGCGCGCGTCGAGCTTGAACTGCATGTATCGTGGCGTCCCGACCAGCTCCGCGCCGGCATCTCTCACCCGGCGCAGCGCGTCGAGCGCAATGGCATCGGCCGAGAGGACGTCCGAGAGGTCCACGCGAACCGGCGTCACGGCTTCTCCGCAGGCAGCGAGCAGATCCGGGACGTGCACGCTCTCCAGGCGCCCGGCGACCCGGATGACCAGGACGCCGCCCTCCTGGACGATGTCGAGCCAGCACTCCACGACCCCGGCGCAGGCGCAAGAGCTCGGCCAAGACGATCGAGGCAAACCGCCCGGAAAACGCCGGGTGGATGCGGCCGGTGCCGTGCCGTCACAGTCGGCTGTCGCTTCCCTCACGAATCGCCGTGAGCCAGCCATCCCTCCAACATTCCGGGGGCCCTCCGCACGGACGTGGCGGCCGACCCGCTGCCGGACGCCCCCAGCCGGTCCGGGAGGCTCCTAAGTAGCTTGGCTGGTGGTGTTTCCGGCCGAGGTCCTGGCTGGCGAAGCCCTTGCGTGAACGCGGCGCAACGACTATGGCGATTGAGCTGTCCCGAGCCACTGTCCGCGGCGACGTCCGCGATCCGCGTTGGGGCCGCTCGAGCGCCAGCCGGCCATCGCCGCTGCTCGCACGCCTCGATCGACTCGCCGCCGAGGGCTCGACGAGGCTGATGGAGCGGAACACATCGGATCTCGGAGCCGCGATCGGGCTCGAGCTCCGGAACCTCGCAGAGACCGTCGATGTCGATGGCGCAACGGTCGGTCACGTCGCCGATACGAGGAACCCCGTCGGGCACGTCTACTCGTGGCTCAGGCCCGGGGTGCGCCCCCGATCGCCGGGCGAAGACGGGCACCGGGACTGGGCTGTCGCGCTGCTCGGCGAAAGCCGGCGCTTCGAGGTGGAGAGCTCCGAGCCGGAGGCGGACGGCGTCTCGGACACACCGGGCAACATCCGGGCCACGCTGGTCGTTCCCGTCCGGGTGAACGGAGGCTTCGACTCGGCGCTGGCACTCGGCACGATCGAGCGGCACCTTGCCTGGGAGAACGATCTCCGGGAGCGAATCCGCCTGATCGCCGAGATCCTCGCCTCTGCCCTGCACCGACTGTGCCTCGAGGAGGAGATCGCGCGGCGGCGCCGCACGCTCTCGGACCTGAGGGAGCGGGCGCGCGAGAACAGCTACCTTCGCGAAGAAATCCTCGAGTGCCGGGGGTTCGACGAGATTGTCGGGGACAGCCCGGCCCTGTACGAGTCGCTGTCCCGCGTCCGCGAAGTCGCCGCCACCGACACTTCGGTGTTGCTCGAGGGGGAAACGGGCACAGGGAAGGAGCTCTTCGCCCGTGCCCTGCACGCGCACAGCCTCCGCGGCGGTGGCCCCTTTGTCGCCGTGAACTGCGCCTCGCTGCCGGTCACGCTGATCGACAGCGAGCTGTTCGGTCACGAACGCGGAGCCTTCACGGGCGCATCGGCTGCCCGGCGGGGGCGGTTCGAGCTGGCGCACCAGGGAACGCTGTTCCTCGACGAAATCGGGGACCTCCCGCCGGAAATCCAGGGAAAGCTGCTGCGCGTGCTGCAGGAAGGGGAATTCGAGCGCGTCGGCTCGTCAGTCACGCGACGGACGAACGTGCGGGTGATCGCGGCGACGCACCACGACCTCTCGGCCCTCGTCGCGCAGGGACGCTTCCGCGCCGACCTGTTCTATCGGCTCAGCGTGTTTCCGATCCATCTGGCGCCGCTGCGGGACCGCCGCGAGGACATCCCGGGGCTCGTGTGGTTCTTCATCCACAAGCGTCAGCGGGCGCTCCATCGGCAGATCGCGAAGGTGCCGCGGGAGATCATGACAGGCCTCATGAAGTACAGCTGGCCGGGCAACGTCCGGGAGCTGCAGAACGTCGTCGAGCGCGCGCTGATCCATTCCAGGGGCGACACCCTCGTGCTCGACCCGTTGACGAGCCGGCGCGCCCGGGAAGCGGCCAGCGCCGCCCCTCGCGACACCACGCTGGCAGAGGTGGAAAGGCAACACATGGCGCACGTGCTCGAGGCGTGCGGCTGGAAGATCAACGGCGCGGGGAACGCGGCGGCGCGGCTGGACCTGCACCCGAACACGCTCCGCTTCCGCATGCGGAAGGCGGGCCTGACACGCCCCCGCAGGCTCGGTCCCGGCGTATGAACCCCGGGTTGACGGCCGCTACGAGGAACGGTGTAGCATCTGACGGCGCCATCCCATCCGGTGAACAGTTGACCTCGCCTGCGAACCTGCGTCCGGCCCTGGCCGGAGGACCAGGGGATCGCTCGGAAGTCGGCCAGGAGCATCGCTCGTCCCTGCGCCTGCAGCGGCTGGCAGGCCGCCTCTCGTCCGCCTTGATTCAGCTGCCCGGCTCGGACATCGACAGGGCTCTGGAGAGTACGCTGCGCGAGATCGTCGAAGCGCTCGACGTCGACCGGAGCAGCCTGATGGAGTTCGACGAGACCGGCTCGGACATCGAGCGCGTCCATGCATGGGCGCGGCCCGGCATCCCTCCCGTCGACCGGATTCGCGATCCTGAACGGATTCCGTGGCTCATCGACCGGATGCGCCGTGGCGAGGTCGCCATCCTCGACAGCCCGGAGTCGCTTCCCGCCGAAGCCAGCTCCGAACGGGCGTACGCTGATCGGGTGCCCATCAAGTCCGTCCTGGCGCTCCCCGTTAGCGTCGGGGGCACCCTGACCTGCGCCATCTTCGTGGGCAGCTTCCGCCGCTTCCGCCACTGGCAGCCGTCGACGGTCGCAGCCCTTCGCTTCGTCGGGGAGATCCTGGCTGCGTCGATCCATCGGCGGCGGCAGGCAGGCGTCCTGGAACGGACCCAGTCGGAAATCGCGCGCCGGCAGGCCGAACTGGAGCCCGAGAACGCTTACCTGCGCGAGGAGATCCGCAGCATTCACGGATTCCACGAGATCATTGGCGACAGCCCGGCCCTCGCATCCGCCCTCCGCCAGGTCCAGGAGGTCGCACCGATGGACACGACCGTGCTGCTGCTGGGCGAAACCGGCACCGGCAAGGAGCTTTTCGCCCGCGCGCTGCACGAGCGAAGCGCCCGCCGCGACCGGGCGCTCGTTCGCGTCAATTGCGCGGCGCTTCCGACGACCCTCATCGAGAGCGAGCTGTTCGGGCACGAGCGGGGGGCGTACACGGGCGCCGTCGCCACGCGACAGGGACGCTTCGAGCTGGCGGACCGCGGATCGATCTTTCTCGACGAGATCGGCGATCTGCCGCTCGAGCTGCAGGCCAAGCTCCTGCGCGTGCTGCAGGAGGGGGAGTTCGAACGGCTGGGGTCGTCGCTCACCCGGCGGGTGGACGTGCGGGTGATCGCGGCCACCAACGCCACGCTCGAGTCCGCCGTCCGTGAGGGGCGCTTCCGTGCCGACCTGTTCTACCGGATCAGCGTCTACCCGATTGTCCTGCCTCCATTGCGCGAACGCCGCGAGGACATTCCGCACCTGGTCTGGTATTTCATCCATCAACGGCGGCGGGCACTCCGTCGGCCAATCGACAGAGTCCCCTCGCAGGTCATGCGGGCGTTACAGCAGTACGACTGGCCGGGCAACGTTCGCGAGCTCGAGAACGTGATCGAGCGCGCGATGATCCGATCCACGGGCGCTTCGCTGGTCCTCGATCGCGCGCTGGCCATCCCGGCTGCTCCGGCTCGCGCACGCCACGTCACCGAGACGACGGCCACGCTCGAGGACGTCGAACGGCGCCACATCGTGGAGATACTGGGGTCGTGCGGGTGGAGGATCAACGGGGCGGGCAACGCCGCCGACAAGCTGGGGCTCCATCCGAACACGCTCCGCTTCCGCATGAAGAAGCTCGGCATCGAACGCCCCCGCTCGACCCAACGGCATCCGACGATCGCGTCGGATGAACCGACGAACGGTCACAACCGGCGGTGAGCAGGCGACATCAACCCGAGATGTCGGTTGGACGACCGCGAAGTTCGCGCGCGACGGGAATGATCCGGACTGCTCGCATTAGGGATCGAGTCTTGCACCAGCGTGATCGGATACTCCTTCAGCTGTGCGCACCACGTATCGGCCGACACACAGATCGCGCAGGCGGTCGGCTGGTGCTCGGGCGCGCCGGCCGTCAACGGTCAACCATGCCAAACCTCCCCGCCCGATTTCGAGTCGGACGCGCGGCTTGCGCGTTCCTGAGCCTCCTCTGCGCGGGCGCCCCGGGATGGGCGCAGGAGACGCGTGAAGCCCAGATCGTCGCCGAACAGGCCAGGAAGGCCGCCGAGCTGAGACGCTACGAGCCGGGGGGCGCCGAGCGCTGGGTCGTCGCGCTGAAGCGGGAGTTCCTCGACGTCCCCTCGGGCGTCTATCCCTACTTCGCGAGTGTCTACAGCGGCGGCGGGTTCACGCTGGGCGCCGGCTACCGGCAGTTCTACGGCGATCGCACGCACTGGGACGTCAAGGGACTGTTCTCGGCAAAGAGCTACAAGTTCGCCGAGCTCACCACGGATTCCTGGGGTCACGCCCAGGGCCGGGTGGACCTGCACGGCCGCCTGGGCTGGCGCGACGCGACACAGGTGGCCTACTACGGCCTCGGGATCGACAGCCCGGACGATCGCTCGAATTTCCGGATGAAGCAGGCGTATGTTGGCGGAGACCTGGTCGTGCGGCCGGTTCCCGTCGTCGTGCTCGGGGCAGGCGCGGCCTACGAGGACTACACGCTCGAGGAAGGCACGGGGAGCTCGCCCTCGATCGAAGACGTGTTCACGCCGTCCACGGCACCGGGCCTCGGCGACAGCCCGCGATACTTCCACAGCACCGCGTCCGGCGGCATCGACTGGCGGCCGGCGGCCGGCTACGCCCGGACCGGCGGCCTGTACCAGGTGAGTTATCACAACTACGCCGACCGCGACGATACTTACAGCTTCGATCGCGTGGACGGCGAAATCGTCCAGCACATCCCGATCCTCCGCGAGAACTGGGTCGTCTCGCTGCACGGCCTCGTCCAGACGACGCTCGACGACGAGGACGTCGTGCCGTACTTCCTGCTGCCCTCGCTCGGGAGCGGCAGCACGCTGCGGGCCTATCCGAGCTGGCGTTTCCGTGATCGCCACAGCCTGCTCCTCTCCGGCGAATTCCGCTGGATTCCGAACCGGCTGGCGCTGGATATGGCGATTTTCTACGATGCCGGCAAAGTGACGAGCCGGCGCGGGGACCTGAGCCTGGACGGGCTGAAGAGCAACGTCGGCGTGGGCATCCGCTTCCATGGGCCCACGGCAACGCCCCTCCGGATCGAGCTGGCAAAGGGCACCGAAGGGCTCCACCTGGTGTTTGCCGGCAGCGCCGCGTTCTGATCAGGGATGGCCACATGAATATGCGTCACCGAGTCTTCGCGAGCGCGCTTGGGGTTCTGGCCTGTGCGTTCCTGCTCCAATCCGTGCCAGGCGGCGCGACCGTCCGGTTCTACAGCGACGATCCGCTGTTGCGCGAGCCCGACTCACAGGACGCCTCCGGAGTCGAGGCCTGGGAGATCGACCTGGTCTGGGATCTGGCCCTGAATCTCTTCGGCAATCCAGGAGACCAGACCCCGAACGTCAAGGCGAAGAACGTCAACACGATCGACGAAGTGCCCGACTCGAGCTGGTTCACCAACCGCATTCTGGCGCGACCGCTGACCGTGGAGGAAGCCGGGCGCGGACCGTTGACCGGCGCGGGCCCGGCACCGGGGACCTGGAGCGTGATTCGCCCCAAGGAGGCAGGCTTCGCCCCCGGCTTCACGATGCAGGACGCGAAGGGCGAGAC